>NZ_LZKC01000108.1:0-1454 GCF_001672685.1 Mycobacterium sp. E2462 | reverse complement strand
GCCCGGCCATCAGCATCGCCAGCACGACGGGCCGCAGGATCACCGGAATGCCGCGGCGCCGGGCCTCGACGAGCTCGGGGTTGGTCTTCGGGATGGCGGCGTGGGTGGTGATGACCGCGGTGGGTCCGCCGGGCAGCAGGTCCAGCGACGCCGCGGCGTGCCCGATGCGGATCTGCGCGCCGCGGGCCCGCAGCGCGTGCACGCCGCGCGACTCCTTGGCGTCGGAGCCGGACACGAGCGCGCCGCGGTCCAGCAGGATGCGGGCGACGCCGGACATGCCCGCTCCCCCGATGCCCACCATGTGCACCCGCTCGAGGCCGGGTGGCAGCTCGGGCGGGCTCGTCACGGCGCGCTCCCGGGCGCGACGCCGCGGGCGATGTCGAGGGCGGCCTGCGCGACGCGGCGCGCGGCGTCGGGGTGGCCCTCCCGGGCGGCGGCGGCCGTGATGGCCGCCAGCCGCGGCGGGTCCCCCAGCAACCCCGAGACCCGCTCGGCGACCACCGTCGGCGTCAGGTCGGCGTCGGCGACGATCATGCCGCCCCCGCCGTTGACCACCGGCAGCGCGTTGAGCCGCTGCTCGCCGTTGCCGATCGGCAGCGGTACGTAGATGGCGGGCAGGCCGACCGCCGAAACCTCGGCGACGGTCATGGCGCCGGAACGGCAGATCGCGAGGTCCGCGGCGGCGTAGGCCAGGTCCATCCGGTCGAGGTAGGGCACCGCCACGTAGGGCGGGTCGCCCGGTCGCGGTTCGCGCAGGTCCAGGGTGTTCTTGGGGCCGTGGGCGTGCAGCACGGAGACACCGGCGGCCGCCAGGTCCGCGGCGGCCCCCGACACGGCCCGGTTGAGGGAGACCGCGCCCTGCGACCCGCCGAACACCAGCAGCACCCGGGCGTCGTCGGCGAAACCGAAGTGGCGGCGCGCCTCCGTCCGCAGCGCCGCGCGGTCCAGCGAGGTGATGGCGGCGCGCACCGGCACCCCGACCACCTCGGCGCCAGGCAGTCCGCAGTCCGGCACGGCGGCCAGCACCCGGTCCGCGCGGCGGGCCCCGACGCGGTTGGCCAGACCGGCGCGCGCGTTCGCCTCGTGGATCACCACCGGGATGCGGCGGCGCCCGGCGCCCCGCGGCAACCCGCGGGCGGCGAGATAGGCGGGCAGGGCCACGTATCCACCGAACCCGATGACCACGTCGGCGCCGACGCCGGTGAGCACCGCGCGGGTCTCCCGGACCGCGCGCCACACCCGGGGTGGCAACCGGGCGAGGTCACCGCTGGGCTTGCGCGGCAACGGGACCGGCGTGATCAGCTCGAGGTGGTAACCGCGCTCGGGCACCAACCTGGTCTCCAGGCCGCGCGCGGTGCCCAACGCGGTGATGCGGACCCGTGGGTCGAGCGCGGTGAGCGCGTCGGCGACGGCCATCGCCGGCTCGACGTGGCCGGCGGTGCCGCCCCCGGCCA
>NZ_LZKC01000107.1:0-27644 GCF_001672685.1 Mycobacterium sp. E2462 | reverse complement strand
ATCAGCTCCAGCTGCTCGGCCACCTCGTCGACCACGCTGGCGGGCAGTCCCGCCAGCGTCGCCACCCGCTGGTGCAGCGACTCCGCGAAGTCCAGCTCGCCGCGCATGGCCGCCTCGGTGATCGCCGCGACCTGTCCCTCGGCACCGGCCCGCGCCGCGAGCATCTCGATGACCTCGCCCTGCACCAGGGTCGAATCCACGTCGAACACGATGAGCCGCTTGGCCCGCCGCTCCAGGCTGTAATCCTCGACGGCCACGTCGACGCCCTCGTTGGACGACACCGTGTTCAGCGCGGTGCGCAGGGCCGCGTCGGCGCCCGGCGGCACCGAGACCCGCAGCTCCAGGCCGGTCACCGGGTAGTCCGAGACGCCGCGGATCAGGTCGATGTTCACGCCCAGCGCCGCCACCTCGCGGGCGACCGCACCGAACGCGCCGGCGGCGATCGGGCGGCCCAGCACGAAAATGGTGTGCGTCGACGGCTGCCGGATCACCGGCACGTCGTCGCTGCGTTCGATCGTGACGTCGAGCCCCACCGCATGGATCGCGTCCTCGACGGCGTCACCGAGCACGATGCTCTCGGCGACGGCCGGCGGGCAGCACAGCAGCACCCCCAGCGTCAGGCGACCGCGGATGACCACCTGCTCGACGTTGAGGAGCTCGATTCCGTGCCCGGACAGCGCGTCGAAGAGCGCCGACGTCACGCCAGGCTGGTCCACGCCGGTGACGGTGATGAGCACCGACACCTTCTGCGGGGAGTTCACCCGCGGCAGCCGCCGCTACTGGTCATGAGTCGCGCGGTCCGGCTCGGTCCGGGGGCCGAATCCCTTCGGCGACTCGAGAGCCGTGGCGTGCCGGCCCACGTGCGCCTCGGCACGCATCCGGTCCACCATGTGCGGGTAGTGCAGCTCGAACGCCGGCCGCTCGGAACGGATCCGGGGCAGCTCGGTGAAGTTGTGCCGCGGCGGCGGGCAACTCGTCGCCCACTCCAGCGAGTTGCCGTAACCCCACGGGTCGTCGACGGTCACGACCTCGCCGTAGCGCCAGCTCTTGAACACGTTCCACACGAACGGGAACATCGACGCGCCCAGAATGAAGGCACCGACGGTCGAGACGATGTTGTAGGGCTGGAAGCCGTCGCTGGGCAGGTAGTCGGCGTAGCGGCGCGGCATGCCGAGGTCGCCCAGCCAGTGCTGCACCAGGAAGGTGGTGTGGAAGCCGATGAAGGTCAGCCAGAAGTGCAGCTTGCCCAGCCGCTCGTCGAGCAGCCGCCCGGTCATCTTCGGGAACCAGAAGTAGATGCCGGCGTAGGTGGCGAACACGATGGTGCCGAACAGCACGTAGTGGAAGTGCGCCACCACGAAGTAGCTGTCGGTGACGTGGAAGTCCAGCGGCGGGCTGGCCAGCAGCACGCCCGTCAGGCCGCCGAGCAGGAACGTGATGAGGAACCCGACCGAGAACAGCATCGGCGTCTCGAAGGTCAACTGCCCCTTCCACATCGTGCCGATCCAGTTGAAGAATTTGATGCCGGTGGGCACCGCGATCAGGTAGGTCATGAACGAGAAGAACGGCAGCAGCACGGCGCCGGTGGCGAACATGTGGTGCGCCCACACCGCGACCGACAGCGCGGCGATCGACAGCGTCGCGTACACCAGCGTGGTGTAGCCGAAGATCGGCTTGCGGGAGAACACCGGGAAGATCTCGGTGACGATGCCGAAGAACGGCAACGCGATGATGTACACCTCGGGGTGGCCGAAGAACCAGAACAGGTGCTGCCACAACAGGACACCACCGTTGGCGGCGTCGTAGACGTGCGCGCCGAGGTGCCGGTCGGCGGCCAGGCCGAACAGCGCCGCGGTCAGGATCGGGAAGGCGATCAGCACCAGGATCGAGGTCACCAGGATGTTCCAGGTGAAGATGGGCATCCGGAACATCGTCATGCCGGGCGCCCGCATGCAGACCACGGTGGTGATCATGTTGACGGCGCCCAGGATGGTGCCCAGACCGGCGACGATCAGGCCGGTGATCCACAGGTCACCGCCCGCGCCGGGCGAGTGGACCGCGTCGGACAGCGGCGTGTAGGCGGTCCAGCCGAAGTCCGCGGCGCCACCGGGGACGATGAATCCGGCGGAGGCGATCATGCCGCCGAACAGGAACAGCCAGAACGAGAAGGCGTTCAGCCGCGGGAACGCCACGTCCGGGGCGCCGATCTGCAGCGGGAGCACCAGGTTGGCGAAACCGAACACCACCGGGGTGGCGTACAGCAGCAGCATGATCGTGCCGTGCATGGTGAACAGCTGGTTGTACTGCTCGTTGGACAGGAACTGCAGCCCGGGCGCGGCCAACTCCGTGCGCATCAGCAGCGCCATCAACCCGCCGATGAAGAAGAAGACGAAGCAGGTGACGCAGTACATGATGCCGATCAGCTTGTGATCGGTGGTGGTGATGAGTTTGTAGACCAGGTTCCCTTTGGGGCCCGTGCGGTCCGGGAACGGACGAACGGCCTCGAGTTCTCCCAAGGGGGGCGCTTCGGCTGTCAACAGCTTCTCCAAACATCCGGACGGGACGGTGGCCCAAATTCAGTGCTGAGAAGAATCTTAGCCGCCGATCCCGACGACGTCAGGGCTGGTCCTACAAACTGTCGTAAATGCGACGACGGCGCGGCGTGTCCGTCGGCGCGGCGGCGCCGACCTGCCCGGATGTTAGCGTCGGACGCGTGCGATTCGGCGTCATTCGGCCGGCCCGGCTGTGGGCGGCCACCGCGGCGACGGCGGCGGTCGTCGCCGCCTGCAGCGGCTGCGGGACCGGCAAGCCCGGCGTCGCGGCGACGACGCCCGCGCTGGTCACGCCCACCACGCAGATCGCAGGAGCCGGGGTGCTGGGCAACGACCGCCGCCCGGACGACTCGTGCGCCCGGGACGCCGCAGCGCCCGACCCCGGCCCGCCAACCCGGCCGGCCCGCAACGCGGCGGGGGTGACCCCGGACGTCGTGCAGGTGCGGTCGGACCCGCAGCGCATCGCGGTGCTCTCCGGCGACCAGCTCGACACACTGTGCGCCCTGGGCCTGCAGTCGCGGGTCGTCGCGGCGGCGCTGCCCGACGGCGCGTCGGGGCAGCCCGCCTACCTCGGCGGTGCGGTGCGCGGGCTGCCCGCCGCGGGCAGCCGCTCCAACCCCGACGTCAAAGCCATCGCGGCGGCGCACCCGGACCTGATCCTGGGGTCGGCGGCGCTGACGCCCACGCTGTACCCGCAGCTCGCCGCGATCGCCCCGACGGTGTTCACCGCCGCCCCCGGCGCGGCGTGGCAAGACGACATGCGCGGGGTCGGCGCCGCAACCGGGCGGGCCGGCGCCGTGGACGCGTTGCTCAACGGGTTCTCGCAACGCGCCGCCGATGTCGGCGCCCGGCACGACGCCTCGCACTTCCAGGCGTCCGTCGTGCAGTTGACCGACACCGCCATCCGCGTCTACGGAACCAACAACTTCCCGGCCAGCGTGCTGGGCGCGGTCGGCGTGGACCGCCCCGCGGCCCAGCGGTTCACCGACAAGCCCTACCTCGAGATCGCCGCCGCCGACGCCGACCTCGCGAAGAACCCGGATCTGTCGGTGGCCGACGCCGACGTGGTCTTCGTCTCGTGCGCCACCCCGGCCGCAGCCGCCCGGGCCGCCGGGGTGCTGGACAGCAACCCCTGGCGCAGGCTGTCCGCCAATCGGGACAACCGGGTCTACGTCGTCAACGACGAAATCTGGCAAACCGGCGAGGGTGTCATCGCCGCCCGCGGTGTCGTCGACGACCTGCGGCTGATCAACGCCCCGATCAACTAGCGCCGCAGATCACACATCGTCCTAGGCTGGTAGGGGTACCCGACGACTGGTCGTGGGACTTTTACCTTAGCTAAACTTATTCGAACGACGTCACCACATCGAAGAGGAACATTCATGAGAACTGTTTCGGCGTACGCCGCGACGTCGGCGACCGAACCGCTGACCAAGACGACCATCGAGCGGCGCGACCCGGGCCCGCATGACGTAGCAATCGACATCAAGTTCGCCGGCATCTGCCACTCCGACATCCACACGGTCAAGGCCGAATGGGGCCAGCCCAACTACCCGGTGGTCGCCGGCCATGAGATCGCCGGCGTCGTCACCGAGGTCGGCTCGGACGTCACCAAGTACAAGGTCGGCGACCACGTCGGCGTCGGCTGCATGGTGGACTCCTGCCGCGAATGCAGCAGCTGTAAGGCCGGGCTCGAGCAGTACTGCAAGCGCGGCGCGACCTTCACCTACAACTCGATCGGCAAGGACGGCAAGTCGACGCAGGGCGGCTACAGCCAGGCGATCGTCGTCGACGAGAACTACGTGGTGCGCATCCCGGACTCGATCCCGCTGGACAAGGCGGCGCCGCTGTTGTGCGCCGGCGTCACCCTGTTCTCCCCGCTGCGGCACTGGAACGCCGGCGAAGGCACCCGGCTCGGGATCATCGGCCTGGGCGGTTTGGGACACATGGGCGTCAAGCTGGGCGCGGCGCTGGGCGCCGAGGTGACGGTGCTGTCGCAGTCGCTGAAGAAGATGGAGGACGGGCTGCGGCTGGGCGCCAAGCACTACTACGCCACGTCCGACCCGGACACCTTCAAGAAGTTGCGCGGCAGCTTCGACCTGATCCTGAACACGGTCTCGGCGAACCTGCCGCTCGGTGACTACCTGGGCCTGCTCGACGTCGACGGCACGCTGGTGGAGCTGGGCATCCCCGAGCACCCGATGGAGGTGCCGGCGTTCCCGCTGGCGCTGGCGCGGCGCAGCCTGTCCGGGTCGAACATCGGTGGCATCGCCGAGACGCAGGAGATGCTGGACTTCTGCGCCGAGCACGACGTGACCCCGGAGATCGAGCTCATCGAGCCCGACTACATCAACGAGGCCTACGAGCGGATGCTGGCCAGCGACGTGCGCTACCGCTTCGTGATCGACATCTCCAAGCTGTAGCGAGAGCTACAGCGACGCTTCTTCGGGGGCGGGGCCGCGGGCGGCAAGCTCTGCGGCCTCGCCCCATTCGTCGCCCGGGATGACCTCGCTGACGTCGATGCCGGCCAGCGGCCACCCGACCGAGGCCAGCGTGGCGGCCACCCGGATGACGTTCTCCGGCCCGGCGTCGTAGTGGGTCATGTCGGAGATGAAGTGTGCGATCTCGTCGCGATCGATGGGGTGATCGATCGTCTCCGGGGACCCCTCGTGATCGGTGATGTTGCGCACCACCTCGGCGATCTGCTCTTCGGTCAGCGGGGTGCTGCGCAGCAGCGCCAGCAGCGGCACGCGGTCCGGGCCCGGGACACCCTCGGGGTAGCCGGCGCGCAGCCAGCGAAGAACCGAGTGGAGGAACTTGCTCGTGTGTGCGGCAGTGTTCGTCACCCCAACAGTGTCAGGGCTGCGGCAGCTACCGCGCTAGCGGGCCGTCCCGCCACACCGACAATTCACGCGCAGTTCATACACCGCTCAGCAGCCGGTGCATTGGCGCTCTGACCAGGTCGCGGGCCCGGCCGAGACCGGGCTGTAACGAACCGGTGACCTTCGCCGAAATGAAAAGAGTTGCACGACAGCACACTTCCCCCAACGCTCGAGGAGCACTGCATGCCCGCACTGAGGAACCGCCCGTGGCCTGGACAGACGCTGCGCCGGCCGGCGGCACCGGTCTCCCCGACTTCCGGTCTCCTCGGTGCGGCCGCGGCGCTCCTTCGCCCCTTGGCGTTCGCGGCGGGCGTCGCCGCGGCGGGCGCGGCGTTGCCCGCCGTCGCGCACGCCGATTCCCCCACCGACTCGATCACCACGGCGCTGACCGGCGCCGGCAGTAACGGCTCGCTCAGCAACGCCCTCGCCGGCATCGGCCGGTCGATCTGCCCCTCGCTGGTCAAGCCCGGCGCCACGCTGGCGTCCATCACCTCGCAAGTGGCTGGTACCAGAGGACTTTCGCCGGGCATGGCCGGGTTGGTCACCAGCATGGCGATACAGATGGAATGCCCCGGCGTGATGACGTCGCTGGCCAACGGCAACATGCCGTTCCCGGTGCAAGGGCTCGTCGGCTCGGGCCTGCCGTCGCTGCCGGGCGCCGGCCCGGGCCTGCCGTCCCTGCCGGGCGCCGGCCTCGGGCCGAATGCGCTGGGCGGGCTGGGCCGCTGACCCACGCGGTCGAGTCGCGCCGGCCGACGCCGCCGGGCCGGATCGGTCAGGCGTTGACGCCGCGGCCCAGGCCGATGAGCCGGTCGCTGACTTCCCGAAGTCGTTCGGCGACAAGGGTATCCGTTGCCAATGCGGAGGGCTGCTTGACGCAGTTGTTCTCGAAGTACTGCTCGGTGACGCCGTCCAGGCTCGGGTCGTCGGCGACATAACTGAGCCGGCGGCCGCCCTCCTCGGCGGTGATCATCATGAATCGCTTGAGGACGGCGAGCGCCGGCTTGGTGTACCACGGCGCGCCATCCCAGATGTTGCTCCTGACCTGGCCGGGGTGCACCGCGTTGACCGTCACGCCCGTGCCGCTCAGCTCACGACCGAGGCTGCGCGCGTAGAGCACGTTGGCCAGCTTGGACCGCGAATAGGCCTTCAGGATGCTGTAGCCGCGGCGGTAATGGAGGTCGTCGAAGTCCATGGTGCCGCCGTAATGCCCGATGGAGGCGGTGAGCACGATCCGTGACGGCGCACTGGCGATCAGCAGGTCCTTGAGCCGCTGGGTCAGCAGATAGCCGGCCAGATGATTGACGGCGAAGGTGGCCTCGTGGCCGTCGAGCGTCTCCGTGCGGCGGGCATAGACGGTACCGGCGTTGTTGATGAGCACGTCGAGCCGGTCGTAGCGGGCGAGCACCTCGTCGGCCAGCGCCCGCACCGCATCCAACGACGTGAAGTCGCAGACCAGCGTGTCGACGCGGCCGGCGCCGCGCTCGGTGACGCGCGCCTTGGCGCGGCATAGCTTGTCCGGATTGCGGCCGACCAGAACGAGGTGACGACTCCCGGTCGCCAGTTGCGCAGCGCATTCCAGCCCCACACCGGACGTCGCGCCGGTGATCAGGATCGTCTTCATGCATCAGCTCCCCGTGCCATGGGTCGTCTGCGGAGGTGTGAGCGACTCGGCCGGGCGCGGAGGGGGGCGCCGGCCCGACGCGTCGTGCGGACTCAGTGTGCCAAAGGGGGGCGGAGAATTCTCGTCAAGTGCGACGAAATCTTTGCTGCGAGAACCGAACCGGGCGGCGAGGCTTTGTTTAGAAGTCCCAGTCCTCGTCCTCGGTGACGACGGCTTTGCCTATCACGTAGCTCGAGCCCGAGCCGGAGAAGAAGTCGTGGTTCTCGTCGGCGTTGGGCGACAGTGCCGACAGGATCGCCGGGTTCACATCGGTCTCGTCGCGCGGGAACAGCGCCTCGTAGCCGAGGTTCATCAACGCCTTGTTGGCGTTGTAACGCAGGAACTTCTTGACGTCCTCGGTCAGCCCCACCTCGTCGTAGAGGTCTTGGGTGTATTCGACCTCGTTGTCGTAGAGCTCGAAGAGCAGCTCGTAGGTGTAGTCCTTGAGCTCGGCGCGCTTGACCTCGTCGACCAGGGCCAGCCCGCGCTGGTACTTGTAGCCGATGTAGTAGCCGTGCACCGCCTCGTCGCGGATGATCAGCCGGATCATGTCGGCGGTGTTGGTCAGCTTGGCGCGGCTCGACCAGTACATCGGCAGGTAGAACCCCGAGTAGAACAGGAAGCTCTCCAGCAGCGTCGAAGCCACCTTCCGCTTGAGCGGTTCGTCGCCCTTGTAGTACTGCATGACGATCTCGGCCTTGCGTTGCAAGTTCGGATTTTCCTCCGACCAGCGGAAGGCGTCGTCGATCTCGGCGGTCGAGCACAGCGTCGAAAAGATGTTGCTGTAGCTGCGCGCGTGCACCGACTCCATGAAGGCGATGTTGGTGTACACCGCCTCCTCGTGCGGGGTCAGCGCGTCGGGAATCAGGCTGACCGCGCCCACCGTCCCCTGGATGGTGTCGAGCAACGTGAGCCCGGTGAACACCCGCATGGTGAGCTGCTTCTCGTGGGCGGTCAGGGTGCCCCACGACGGCAGGTCGTTGGACACCGGCACCTTCTCCGGCAGCCAGAAGTTGCCGGTCAGCCGCTCCCAGACCTCGGCGTCCTTGTCGTCCTGGAGACGGTTCCAGTTGATCGCCGAAACGCGGTCAATCAGCTTCATGTTTTCGGTCACCAGAACCCCACTTCAACCGGACGGCTTTTCAGTACACCGACACTACCTCTGGGGCCCGACAAGCCGTCGCAATACAAGTGGTTGTGTTTGCGTGTCGCCGGCGCCGCGCTACACCGAGGCCAGGATCAGGCGCGCGGCCGCCTCCGGCTGATCCCAGTGCGGGAAGTGCCCGCACTCGTCGAACCAGTGCAACCTCGCGTCGGGGAACGCCTCCCAGGCGCGCATCGCCTGGCTCGGCGTGGTGACCCTGTCGTTGCGGCCCCAGCCGATCACCACCTTGCCGTTCAGGGATCCGGCGGCGGCGCCGAGTTGTTTGGGTCCGTGCACCAGGGCGCGCAATGCGGCGTCGAGGCTCGAGGCCCGGCCGAAGCTGCGCAGTTCCTCGAGCACCAGGCGCGGCGGCAATCGCCACGGCTTGGCCGAGAACTGCACCAGCAGCGCCGTGCGCCCCGCCGCCGTCCGGGTGAGCGCCGGCACTACCGGTTGGATGCGCCGCACCAGCGCGATCGAGGCGCCGACCGTCGCGCCGAAGACCCGCACCTGACGGTCGGTCCAGAAGCCACCCGGGTCCAGCGCGACCACGGTGCCGGCGTGCCCACGGCGGGCCATCTCCAACACCATGCGCGCGCCCATCGAGCTGCCGACGACGTCGACCTCGCCCAACCCGTGATGGGCGATGAACGTTTCGACGGCGTCGGTCAACGAGGCGATGCTGACCTCGCCGGGCAGCGGCGCGCTGCTGCCGAAGCCGGGCAGATCGACGGCGATGACCTCGCGGCGCGCCGCGAGCGTCGGTGCGACCAAATCCCAGGTGGGCCAACTCGATCCGAGTCCGTGGATGAGCAGCAGCGGCGTGCCGGCGCCGCGTCGCACGAACTCCATCCGCCGGGCCACCTCGTCCGCGCTCACGGCGCCCCCGCCGGTGCCGGCGACCTCGTTGCGCATAGCCCTGCCGGTTACCCAGCACGCGACGCTTCAATCCGCCGGGTCGATGACCTGAACGACGCCGTCGGCGGCGCCGGCGACGAAGAGCCGGCCGGTGGCGGCGTCGACGGCCACCGTGTAGGCGTCGCGCACCGTCGAAAACCTTTGCACCACAACGGGTGCGGCACCGCTCATGTCGTAACCGAGCACTTCGTTGGTGCCCGACGACGCCACCCACAGGCGATCCCGGGTGGCGTCGTAGGCGATGCCGTAGGGGGCCCCCGGTTGCGCGACGACGGCGACCTCGCGGGGCGCCGGTAAGGGCGTGAAGACGCGGACGGCGTTGCCGCGGGTGTCCGCGGCGATCATGCGGCCGTGCCGGTCGGCCACCAGGTGTGTGGGCCCGGCGCCCGCGGGTGTGGCGCCCACGATGGTCAGCCGGTCGGCGTCGTAGAGGGTGAGGTCGTTCTTCCGCACGTCCAGCACGCCCATCGTGTCGCCCACTGCGGCCACGCCCGCCGGTTGCACGCTGTCGGTGAAAATCTTGACGACCCGGTCACCGCGCACCGCCGCAACCGTTCCGCCGTGCTCGTTGCCGACGAAGACCGTGCCGTTGGCTGCGGCCGCCGCGTCGTGCGGCGCGCTGCCCGTGGTGATCGGCGGCTGTATTACGCCGCGCGGCAAGTCGATTCGCAGCAAAGCGTTGGCGCTTTCGACCGGAACCAGCAGGGGGCCTCGGGGCCCGGCGAGTTGCAGGTGACGCACCGTCCCGGGAAGTGGGACGCGGGTGGTGATGACGCCGCTGGCCACGTCCATCAGCACCACGGCGTCCGGGTCACGCGTCGCGACCGCGACGGTCCGGGTCGCGGCGTCCACCGCGATGCCTTCGGCGCCTCGGCCCACCGCGAGCACGCGCCCCGCGGGGGCCGCGATCGGTGGCGGGGCGTTCTGCGGTTCGGCCGCCGGCGGCAGGGCGGCGGCGGGCGGGCGGCTGCCTTCTGTGGGTACGCCGGGCAGCAGCAGGCCGGTGGTCGTCGAGCCCGGGCTCGACGGCGCGGCCTGGTGGCCGCACGCCACCAACACGCACGCGGCGAGCAGCCCGCAGCTGGTGACGAGGGTCCTGGCGCGCAACCGCGGTCCTTTCCGTTGAGCAGCAGGCGATCGGATACCCGGGGCGGCCGTCGCCGACACCCGGGCGCACGCCTACGGCCTCAGCGCGCCCACGATGTCGCCGGCCGGTCCCGCGGTCGCGGCCCGAAAACCCGACCCGGCCCACATGGCCACGCCGTGCGGATCCCCCGCCCTTAGCGACGCGGCCTGCAGCGGCGCGGTCATCCGCGCGATCTCCGGGAAGCCGCACACCGCGTAACCGTCGTACGTCTCGACGAACCGGTTGGCCAGGGCGCGCGCGTAGCGTCCGGTGAAGGCGCGGGTGATCACCGTTCGGGTGAACTCGGGGTCGCGTAAAGCGCTGCGGTACAAAGGGTTCGTGCCCGCCTCGTCCGCCAACAAAAACGCCGTTCCCACCTGCACCGCGGCGGCGCCCGCCTTGCGCAGCCGGCGCACGTCCGCGGCGTCGCCGACGCCGCCCGCCGCGATGACCGGGCATGCGAAGCGGTCGACCAGTTCGGCCACCACGGTGTCAAGCGGGTCGGCGGCGGGCGGTTGCCGCGCGTCGTAGGTCGCCCGGTGGCCGCCCGCGGCGGGGCCCTGGACCACCAGCGCGTCCACCCCGTCGCCCACTGCGATCAACGCCTCGGCCACCGTGGTGACGGTGGCGACGGTCACGATGCCCAGCTCGCGCAGCCGACGGCAGGTGTCGCGGCCCGGCGGGCCGAACGTGAAGGACACCACCTCGGGCCGCAGGTCGCAGACGACGTCCAGCTTGGCGTCCCAATGGTCGTCGTCGTGTCGCGGTTCGCCCAACTCGGTCCCGCACTCCCGCGCCAGCGGCGCCAGGTGCGCCGCGAAGCGGGCGAGCTCGTCGGCGTCGGCGACACGCGGTTGCGGCACAAAGAGATTGACGCCCACCGGGCCCGCGGTGAGGTCGCGGGTCTGCACGATCGCGTCGGACAAGCCGTCGGGTGTCACGAGGCCGCCCGCGAGGAAGCCCAGCCCGCCGCTGTCGGTCACCGCCGCCGCGAGAGCCGGCGTGGACGGGCCACCGGCCATCGGCGCCGCCAGCACCGCCACGCTCAGATCGCGCAGGGCGAACCGGTCACTCATGACGCGACGTCGGCCGGGCTGCAGTCACATTCGCCGAGGCTAGAGGACTTCGCGCCGCAAGGGTGCCGGTCTGACGCACACTTTGCGGGCGCTCGCGCACGCCTGGAGAGACGGCCCCCACCGATGTAGCCGTCGCGTCGTCGAGGCCGTCGAACACCGATGACGACGCCGGCGTGGACGCGGCCGGCGCCTTCGTCGCGCTGTTGCGACGCTGATCGGCTATCCCGCTTTCGGCAACAGCGAGATGAGCGTGTCGACCAATTCCTCGGCGCTGGTGTGCCACTTGTCCAGGTCCAGGTGCCCGCTCAAGTCCAACCCCGTGATGCCGTGCGCGCTGGTCAGCAGGACGGCGCCATAGCGACTCGCGCGCTCGCGTCCGGTGAGGCGGCCGACCATGTCGAGGAAGAGCCCCTGCGTCCGCTCGGCGGCCTGCCGCGCCGCGGTCGGGTCACCGGACGGCGGCGTGAACATCAAGCGGTACAGATGCGGCCGAGTGCGGCCGAGTGTGATCAGCGAGAGCAGCGCCGAGCGCAACGCGTCCTCGGGCGCGTCGTCGCCCGCGGCCAATTCCTCGAGGGCGTCGCCCAATTCGCGCAACGCGTTGGTGGCCACCACGGTCAGCAGGGATTCCTTGTCGGCGAAGTGCCGGTAGGCAGCCGAGCGCGACACCCCGCTGCGCGCCCCCACCTCGCGCAGCGTCACCGCGCCGACGCCGCCGAGGTCGAGGAGGACGCCGGCCGCCTCGACGAGCGAACGGCGGGTCGCCGCGGCGCTTTCCGCTCGTGTCGTCATCCGCCGAGCATAAGCCGCGCCTTCAGTTGACAACGTCAACTCGACTGCTATTTTGAGATGACACTGTCAACCCAACGGATGGAGACCGACATGGCTTCCTCGCATCCTCCCGACCGCCGCGAGCTGATCGTCGTGACGGGCGCGTCGACCGGCATGGGCGCGGCGACCGCCCTCGAATTGGCGCGCAAGGGCTTTCACGTGCTCGCCGGGGTGCGCCGCGAGGCCGACGCCGCCGCGCTGAGGGCCGCAGGGCTCGACGGGATGGAGCCGCGCATCCTGGACATCACCGTGGCCGCCGACGTCGCCGCGATCGCCGAACGCGTCGCCAACGACCCACAGCGACGCCCGCTGCGCGCGCTGGTCAACAATGCCGGGATCGCGATCAACGCCCCCGTCGAGACGCTGCCGCTGACGCAGTGGCGCCGGCAGTTCGAGGTCAACCTGTTCGGGCACATCGCCATTACCCAGGCGCTGTTCCCGGCGCTGCTGCGCAGCTCCGGCACAATCGTCAACATCAGCTCCGTCGGCGGCAAGGTGGTGCTGCCGACCTACGGGCCCTACGCCGGTTCGAAGTTCGCGCTCGAGGCGGTCAGCGACGCGCTGCGCCGCGAGGTCGCGGGCACCGGCATCAAGGTCGTCGTCATCGAACCCGGGGCGGTCAGGACCGAAATGGCCGAGCGGGGCATCGCCACCGCGGAAGCACTGCTGGCCGACATGACGGCCGAACAACGCGCCCGCTACGGCAATCTCACCAGTGCCGTTGTGGCACAGGCCCGTTCGTTCATCGACGACGGCGTCTCGGCCGAACATGCCGCGACGCTCATCGCGAAGGCCGCGACGGCGTCGCGGCCGCGCACCCGGTATGCGATCGGGCGCGACGCCGCCCTGCTCCTGCGCATCAACCGGCTCGTGTCCGACCGGGTGCTGGACCGCGTCGTGCGGCTGAGCCTGCGCGCGCGCCGAACCGCCGCGCCGTCGCCCGTGTCGGGCTAGCTAGCCGGCCGCCGCGCGGGTGCACCCGCGCCGTAGAACTCGAACTCGGCGGGCCTGATGCGCCGGGTGTCGCGCCAGTATTCCCACGTGTAGCCGCCCCACAGCACCGTGTTCTTGCCATGTTCGTCGAGATACCAACTGGCGCAACCGCCGCTGTTCCACACCGACGGGCCCAACCTGGTCTGCAACTCTTCGTTGAACCTGTTTTGTGCGGCACGGGTCGGCGCCAACGCCTGCACACCCAACTTGTCGCAGGTCTTGATCGCGTCGGCCACGTATCGGATCTGGGATTCGATCATGAACACCACGGAGTTGTGCCCCAGGCCGGTGTTCGGGCCCAGCAGGAAAAAGAGATTCGGCATCTCCGCCACGGCGATGCCGCGGTGCGCGGCGATACCCTCGCGGTTCCACCGGTCCACCAGGTCCTCGCCGTTGCGTCCCTTGATGCCCACGTAGGTGTAAGAGTCGGTGACGTGGAAACCGGTGCCGAACACGATCACATCGACGGGCCGCTCGGTTCCGTCGACGGTGACGATCCCGTCGCGGGTGATGCGGGCGATGTGGTCGGTGACGAGTTCGGTCTTCGGATCGGCGACCGCGCGATAATACTTGGAGGAGTTCAGGATTCGTTTGCAACCGATGCGGTAGTTCGGGACGAGCTTGCGCCGCAGCTCGCGGTCCTTGACCGAGCGACGGATGTTGAACTTGCAGTAGGCCTCGATGAACTTCAGCATGTTCGGCCGCTTGGTCATGCCGAACGCCAGCGCTTCCTGGCCCCAGTAGATGGCCAGGCGCACCAGGGGCCGCAGGCCCGGAACGGTCGCCATCGCCCGGCGCACCGCCGGCGGGATCTCGGGGTTGGACCGCGGCACCACCCAGGGCGGGGTGCGTTGGTAGAGCTGCAATTCGGCGACGCGGTCGACGATCTCCGGCACGATCTGGATGGCGCTGGCGCCGGTGCCGATCATCGCCACCCGCTTGCCGGTCAGGTCGACGCTGTGGTCCCACTCCGCGGAATGGAAAGCCGCGCCGGCAAATTCGTCGCGACCCACGATGTCGGGGATGGACGGGATGTGCAGCGCGCCCGCGCCCGAGATCAGGAATTGGCCGACGAATTCGCGGCCGTCCTTGGTGAAGACGTGCCAGCGGTGCTCTTCGTCGTCCCAGTGCGCGCGGTCGACGTGGGCACCGAACGTGATGTGGCGGCGTAGCCCATACTTCGCGGTGACGCCCTTGAGGTAGTCCCAGATCTCGGGCTGGTAGGAGAACGGGTTCTTCCAGCCGGGGTTGGGCTCGAACGAGAACGAGTAGAGGTGCGAGGGGATGTCGCAAGCGCAGCCCGGGTAGCTGTTGTCGCGCCAGGTGCCGCCGACGTCGCCGAACTTTTCCAGGATCACGAAGTCGACGCCCTGCTGCTGCAGCTTGATCGCCATCCCCAAGCCGGAGAACCCGGTTCCGATGATGACCGCGCGGGCGTAAACGGGTTGCTGGGGTTCGGCTACCGGCTCGGCTTGCGTGATGACGTCGGTCACGGTGGATCGATCTTCCTGTCGGGGCGCAATCAGGTCGGCGCGGGTTTGCGGCGGGCCTAGGCAGCCCGGCCGACGCGAGATACCCGGTACCCCGGGTATCGGTTCACAAGAGTGTTGCCGAACCCCGAACCGATGTCAACGTCGCCAGGGTCAGCTCGCGGCGGGGTTGCTGGCCTTCACGCTGTGCAGCGGCCGGTCCGGGTCCAGCGTGATGCCCAGCGCCTCGGCCGTGCCGACGATGACGCCCATCATGATCGTGGTCAGGTGCGCGACGAACTGGTCGTGCGGCATGCGGCGCGGGCTCTGCGGCTCCGGACCCAACCACCACTCGGTGGCCGACGCGGCCGACCCGAAGGCGGCGTGCCCGGCCAGTTCGACCGCCGCGTGGTCGAGCTTCATCTCGCGCAGCTCGTCGTCGAACATGTTGGCCATGGCCAGCGTGATGCCGCGGCCCTCGTCGAGGATCTGGGGGCTGGCGGCCGATCGGCCCTGAATGAAGACCCGCAACACGTTCGGATGCTGGTCGACCAGCGTGACGTACTCCTCGACGGCGCGCCGGATCACCTCGCGCGACGAGTCGGACTTCAGGTCGACGGACGGGAAGATCGCCGCCCACAGCATGTCGCGCAGCCGCTCGCCGATGGCCTGGAACAGGTCGGACTTGTCGTGAAAGTGGCGGTAGATCTTGGGCTTGGCGGTGCCGGCCTCTTCGGCGATCTCACGTACGCTGAGCTCGGGGCCCAGGCGGTCGATGGCGCGAAACGCCGCGTCGACGATTTCCCCGCGTACCTTCTTGCGGTGCTCGCGCCAGCGCTCGCTGCGCGCGTCCACCTTGGTTCCCGGCGGTTTCACGCTGGGATGGGGAATTCTGACCACGTCATGCACCATACCCGCTGGCGGGCGCTGACCAGGGCAGACTGCGTCGGGACGGCGCGGGCGGGCCCGGTTATGCGTATCGCTGAGCGTACTCACCGGGACTGCAGCCAAGCATCGACCGGAAGTCGTTGGTGAAATGGGCTTGGTCGTACCAGCCGAATCGAATAGCCAGGTCGGCGAGATCGACGGCTCGATCGGTCTCGATGGCCAACGCCGCTTGCTGCAGCCGGTAGCGGCACAGGACCCATTTGACCGGGACGCCGACGTAGCGGCGGAAGACCCGCTGGGTGGTTCGCGCGCTCCACGGCGAGCACGCCATTACGTGCTGCACTCGCTGCACGGTGTCGTCGTCACGTATGCGGGCCAGCAGCGTGGTGAGTGATGCATAGGTCGGGTCAGGGTCGGTGCGCGCGCCGATCATGGCGTCCAATTGCGCCGTCGCGGCATCAATGTCATCGTCGAAACGCGCTGAGCCGCCGAATAGCTCGTCATCGACGCGCACAACCCGCCCTGTCAACACACTCGCATCGCGTCCGAATCGTGCGGTGAATCCGCCCGGCCGGAAACGGGCGCCGACGACCGCGCCGCGGTCCGACAGTTCGATGGCGAAGATCCGCTCAACTACTCCGTGCACCAAGGTGGCGGGCAAGGTGAACCCATGGCGGGGGGAGTCGGTACCCCACTCATGGGTGAGATTGATCGACGGGAAAGCGATGACCAAGCTTTCCTGCGGGGGCCGCCCGGTCAGATCCCAGCGCACCGACCAGAAATGCTCGACAAATTCGGCTGTCGCCACCGATGGCGCCGTGCGGTCCAGCTCGAATATCGAACCGGTGGCGGCCCGCCCGACCACCCCCGGCTCCGGCGTACCTGCCGGTGGCGCGTTTTTCCAAGCCTCCACGCGACGAATCTAGCCAAGCTGTGCGACATGACTTCCAATCCGATCCCCGAGGGCTACACGAGCCTGACGCCGTTTCTTGTTGTCGACGGAGCCGCAGCCGCCATTGAGTTCTACGCTGATGTCTTCGGTGCAGTGCTCGTCGAGAAGATGCCCGGGCCCGGTGGCACGGTCGCGCACGCGGAGTTGGACTTCGGGCACGGCAGGTTGCAGCTGTCCGACCCCAACCCCAGCTATCAGCTAAAAGCGCCGACGCGCACCGAGGAGGTCACCCATTCGATCACGCTCTACTGCGCGGACGTCGACGACGTGCTGGCGCGGGCCCAGAACGCGGGTGCCACGCTCCGAGAGGCGGCCCAGACCTTCGTCACCGGCGACCGGTTCGGCTCCATCACCGACCCGTTCGGGCAACGCTGGTCGATCATGACGCGGGTCGAAGACATCGACGCAACCGAACGCGAACGCCGGCTGGCCGACTGGGGGGCCGAGAACCTGTGATCGAGCCCTACAGCATGCAGGACACGCAGCCCTCGACCTCGGTTCCCTCCAGGGCCATCTGGCGCAGCCGGATGTAGTACAGCGTCTTGATTCCCTTGCGCCAGGCGTAGATCTGCGCCTTATTCACGTCGCGGGTGGTGGCGGTGTCCTTGAAGAACAGCGTCAGGCTCAGCCCCTGGTCCACATGCTGGGTGGCCGCGGCGTAGGTGTCGATGATCTTCTCGTAGCCGATCTCGTACGCGTCCTGGTAGTACTCCAGGTTCTCGTTGGTCATGTAGGGCGCCGGGTAGTAGACGCGGCCGATCTTGCCTTCCTTGCGGATTTCGACCTTGGACGCGACCGGGTGGATGGAGCTGGTCGAGTGGTTGATGTAGGAGATCGACCCCGTGGGCGGCACCGCCTGCAGGTTCTGGTTGTAGATGCCGTGCCTCTGCACCGATTCCTTGAGGCGCTTCCAGTCGTCCTGGGTGGGGATGCGGATGTCGGCGTCGGCGAACAGCTGGCGCACCTTGTCGGTCGCCGGCTCCCACGCCTGCTCGGTGTACTTGTCGAAGAATTCGCCGGAGGCGTACTTCGACCGCTCGAATCCGCCGAACGCCCTGCCGCGCTCGATCGCGATGCGGTTCGACGCCCGCAGCGCGTGATAGAGCACGCAGTAGAAGTAGATGTTGGTGAAGTCGATTCCCTCGTCGGACCCATAGAAGATGCCCTCACGCGCCAGGTAGCCGTGCAGGTTCATCTGCCCGAGGCCGATCGCGTGGGATTCGTTGTTGCCCTTCTCGATCGAGGGCACCGACGTGATGTGGGTCTGGTCGCTGACGGCGGTCAACGCCCGAATGGCCACCTCAATGGTCTGGGCGAAGTCCGGCGAGTCCATGGCCTTGGCGATGTTCAGCGAGCCGAGGTTGCACGAAATGTCTTTGCCCACCTTGGAATACGACAGGTCTTCGTTGAATTCCGACGGGGTGGAGACCTGCAGGATCTCCGAGCACAGGTTCGAGTGAGTGATCTTGCCGTCGATGGGGTTGGCCCGGTTAACCGTGTCCTCGAACATGATATAGGGGTAGCCGGACTCGAACTGCAGCTCGGCCAGCGTCTGGAAGAATTCGCGCGCCTTGATCTTCGACTTGCGGATGCGGGCGTCGTCGACCATCTCGTAGTACTTCTCGGTCACCGAGATGTCGGCGAACGGCAGGCCGTAGACCCGTTCGACGTCGTACGGCGAGAACAGGTACATGTCCTCGTTCTTCTTGGCCAGCTCGAAGGTGATGTCGGGGATCACCACGCCCAGGCTCAGCGTCTTGATCCGGATCTTCTCGTCGGCGTTCTCCCGCTTGGTGTCCAGGAAGCGGTAGATGTCGGGGTGGTGCGCGTTGAGGTACACCGCGCCCGCACCCTGCCGCGCGCCCAGCTGGTTGGCGTAGGAGAAGGAGTCCTCGAGCAGCTTCATGATCGGGATGACGCCGGAGCTCTGGTTCTCGATGTTCTTGATCGGCGCGCCGTGCTCGCGAATGTTGCTCAGCAGCAACGCCACTCCCCCGCCGCGCTTGGACAGCTGCAGCGCGGAGTTGATCGACCGCCCGATGGACTCCATGTTGTCCTCGATGCGCAGCAGGAAGCAGCTGACCGGTTCGCCGCGCTGTTTCTTGCCCGAGTTGAGGAACGTCGGGGTGGCCGGTTGAAACCGGCCGTCGATGATCTCGTCCACCAGCTTCTCGGCCAGGGCAGTGTCACCGGCCGCCAGGGTGAGCGAGACCATGACGACACGGTCCTCGAAGCGCTCCAGGTAGCGCTTCCCGTCGAAGGTCTTCAGCGTGTAGGAGGTGTAGTACTTGAAGGCGCCGAGAAACGTTGGAAACCGAAACTTCTTGGCATAGGCCCGGTCCAGCAGCGCCTTGACGAAGTTACGCGAGTACTGGTCGAGAACCTCACGCTCGTAGTAGTTCTCGCGGATGAGGTAGTCGAGCTTCTCGTCCTGGTTGTGGAAGAAAACGGTGTTCTGGTTGACGTGCTGCAAGAAGTACTGACGGGCCGCCAGCACGTCCTTGTCGAACTGAATCTTGCCGTCGGCGTCGTACAGATTCAGCATCGCGTTGAGCGCGTGGTAGTCCGTCTCGTCGGGCAACGCGAGCGTGCCGGAGGTTACAGGCTCTGCAGCGACGGTTGGTGGCACGTCTGTTCCTTCCAGAAATTGGCTAAGCCCGCACGGACGGCTTCCACGTCGTCCTGGGTGCCCATGAGTTCGAAACGGTAGAGGTAAGGGACGCCGCATTTACGCGAGATGACATTGCCCGCGTAGGCGAATTCGGCACCGAAGTTGTTGTTGCCCGCGGCGATGACGCCGCGGATCAACGACCGATTGTGCTCATCGTTCAAGAAAGCGATGACCTGTTTGGGGACGTAGCCCCCGGCGTTGAGGTCGGGGGTGGCACGGCCACCGCCGTAGGTGGGCAGCACCAGCACGTACGGCTGGTCGACCGTGATACGGCCATGCAGCGGGATGCGGGTCGCCGGCAGCCCCAGCTTCTGCACGAAGCGGTGGGTGTTCTCCGACACCGACGAGAAGTAGACCAGTGACGACCGCGCGGGCGGCGCCTCGTCACTCATCCAGTCCAGGTTGCGCTCCGTGGCGTCCATGGCACCGCAACCCCCTTACCTCGTTCTCCTGGTGGCTAAGCGCTCAGCTGTGCGGCGGCGAGCGCCTTGATGCGATCCGGCCGGAAACCCGACCAGTGGTCGGCGCCGGCCACCACGACCGGGGCCTGCAGGTAACCCAGCGCCATCACGTAGTCGCGCGCCTCGGAGTCCAGCGAGATGTCGACCGTCTCGTAGTCGATGCCCTGCTTGTCCAAGGCCTTGTAGGTGGCGCTGCACTGCACGCAAGCCGGCTTGGTGTACACGGTGATGCTCATGGATGCCGCTCCTTTGCGGAAGGGGATGACCCGGTGGACTGGCAACTACTCGAAGATTGCGTCATTGCTATGTTCAGCGATCCGTCATGCCCCCAGATTCCCGTCGCGGGTGGCCGGAGCCGAAGATCTGACTTCGACAACTTCACACCGATTTCGGGGGGTCGCCGAGCCTGGCTGGCTTGGCGGTCCTGGGATCTGCCGGTAGCTCGAAACACTACACCTAGTGGCTGACAAGTTGTCCAGATACAAGATGTTCTGAATAACATTTCTGAAATTCCCTGGTCGTAAGCCCTGACATGCACGTTTTCCCGCGTCGCGTCGGCGTGTCGCACGTCACACGGCGCGTCGCGGTGCCTCATCAGGGGAGTATGGCAGCGGCCACCGACAAGACCGCCGCGCCCGGCGGCGGTGCCCGCAACTAGCAAAGCCGCCAGGCGATGCTGGCGGCTTTGGCTATGCGCTGTTGGCGAAACGGCAGGTCGATGCCTCACGGGTTGTCGGCTTCCACCAATCCGGTGCCGCCGACCGAAACGCCGGGCGGAAACTCAGCCCACTTCGGCGGCGAGTTTCCCGACCACGTCACGCACGTTCGCCGACAGTTCCGCATGCTCGGACGGGGCCTTGCCCTCGAGCGTCTTGAACGGAACGGACAGCTTGATCGACTCGACCACCCGGGCGCCGGCGATGCCGAACGACTTGCGAGTGTCGTCATGCGCCCACACCCCGCCGTACTGGCCGAAGGAGCCGCCGATCACGGCCAGCGGCTTCCCCTTCAGGGCACCGTCACCGAACGGGCGGGACAGCCAGTCGATCGCGTTCTTGATCAGGGCCGGGTAGCTGCCGTTGTATTCGGGCGTGACCACCAGGGCGGCGTCGGCGCCGGCCGCGGCGGCGCGCAAGGCGGCCACGGGCGCCAGCGGCGTGGCATCGGCGTTCATGACGTCGTCGATCTCTTCGTTGTAGAACGGCAGGTCGTTCAGGCCGTCGAAGACGGTGACGGTGACGCCGTCCGGTGCCACACTCTCCGCCAGCTCGGCGATCTGGCGGTTGATCGACGCCGTCCGCAAGCTACCCACTAACGCCAAGATGTTGATTGCCACTGTCGCGGTTCCCTTCGGTCGTTGGTCTACATCCTCGCACGCATCAACTGGACTGTAGTCCGTTTAATTCCGACGGCGCTAAAGTGCAGTGATGATGAGCGAACGAGCGGGCGAACTGCCGGTGTTCGCGCCCCGGGCGGCGCAGCAGGAGCGCGGCGACGCCGCACGCAATCGCGCCCTGCTTCTGGAGGCCGCCCGGAAACTCGTCGCCGAGCGCGGCGCCGACGCCGTCACCACCGATGACATCGCCGCCGCCGCCGGAGTCGGCAAGGGCACGCTGTTTCGCCGCTTCGGCAGCCGGGCCGGACTGATGATGGTCCTGCTCGACGAGGACGAACAAGTCGTCCAACAAGCGTTCCTGTTCGGCCCCCCACCGCTGGGTCCCGGCGCACCGCCGACCGACCGGCTCGTGGCGTTCGGACGCGAGCGGATCCGCTTCGCCCACGCCCACCACGAGTTGCTGTCGGCGGCCAACCGCAGCCCACAACACCGGCACAACGCGCCGGCGACGGTGTCGCGTACCCACGTGCGGGTGCTGCTCAGGGCGGCACAGTCCACCGGCGACCTCGAGGCGCAGACCGACGCGCTGTTGGCGCTGCTCGACGTCGACTACGTCGAGCACCAACTCAGCGAGGGCGGCCACACCGTGACGACTTTGGGTGACGCGTGGGAAAGCTTGGCGCGCAAGCTTTGTGGCCGATGACCTCGACCACCTGGATCCTGCACGTCGATCTCGACCAATTCCTGGCGTCGGTGGAGCTGCGCCGCCACCCGGACCTGCACGGGCGGCCGGTCGTCGTGGGCGGCAACGGCGACCCCACCGAACCCCGCAAGGTCGTCACATGCGCCTCCTACGAGGCCCGCGAATTCGGCGTGCACGCCGGCATGCCGTTGCGCGCGGCCGCGCGCCGTTGCCCCGACGCGACGTTCCTTCCGTCGGACCCACCGGCCTACGACGCGGCGTCCGAGCAGGTCATGGGGTTGCTACGGGATCTCGGCCACCCGGTCGAGGTGTGGGGGTGGGACGAGGCGTACGTCGCCGTGTCGGCGGCGGACCCCGTCGAGGTCGCCGAGCACCTGCGCACCGTCATCGCCTCGCAGACCGGCCTGTCCTGCTCGGTCGGCATCAGCGACAACAAGCAGCGCGCCAAGGTGGCCACCGGCTTCGCCAAGCCCGACGGCGTGTTCGTGCTGACCGACGCGAACTGGATGCAGCTGATGGGCGACCGCCCGGTCGACGCACTCTGGGGCGTGGGTCCCAAGACGGCCAAAAAGCTTGCTGCGCTTGATATCACGAGTGTGTGGGCGCTGGCTAGCAGCGACGCCGAAGCGCTGACGGCCGCGTTCGGCCCACGCACCGGCCTCTGGCTGCTCCTGCTGGCCAAGGGCGGGGGTGACAGCCACGTCAGCGCCGAGCCGTGGGTGCCGCGCTCCCGCAGTCACGTCGAGACCTTTCCGCGCGACCTGACGAACCGCGACGAGATGGCGGCGGCGTTGACGGGCTTGACCGAGCGAGCGCTGTCGGAGGTGGCCGCCGGGGGGCGCAGCGTCACGCGGGTGGCGGTCACCGTGCGCACCGCGACGTTCTATACCCGCACGAAGATCCGCAAGCTCGAGGCGCCCGGCGTCGACCGGGACACCATCGTGGCCGCCGCGTTGCGGGTGTTGGACCTATTCGAGCTCGACCGCCCGGTCCGGTTGCTGGGGGTGCGCCTCGAACTGGCCATGCCGAGTTGACGGCACCGGCGCGGGCCGCAGCGTGCGCTCGAAGATCAGATTGACCTGGCGCATCGCCACGCTGTAGGGCCACCAGGCGAACCGCTTGAAGGCGTACAACGCCCGGATGTCCGGCGACGTGTAAACCAGGTACCGGTTCTTCGCCACCCCGGCCAGGATCTTGTCGGCCGCCCGCTCCGGCGACACGGCGTGGCCGGTGAAGCGCCGCACCCAGCGGGCCACCTTCGGGTCCTCGCGGTCCACGCCGGCGATCTCGACGGTGTTGACCAGCGGGGTGTTCACCGCGCCGGGCACCACGACCGAGACGCCGATGCGATGGCGAGCCAGATCGAAGCGCAGCACCTCCGACAGTCCGCGCAACCCGTACTTGCTGGCGCTATAGGCGGCGTGCCAGGGCAGCGCGACCAAACCGGCCGCCGACGACACGTTGACCAGGTGGCCGCCGCGCCGGGCCGCCACCATGGGCGGGACGAACGTCTCGATGACGTGGATCGGGCCCATCAAATTGATGGCGATCATCTTGTGCCACTGGTCGTGGCTGAGCCGGTCGACGGTTCCCCACGCCGACACACCGGCGATGTTGAGGACCACGTCCATGCTGGGGTGCGCGGCGTGGACGGCGGCGCCGAACGCGGCCACCTGCTCATAGTCGGCGATGTCCAGGGCGCGGTGCTCGGGGACCTGCGCGCCCAGCGCGCGAGCCTCGGCCACGGTGCGTTCCAGCCCGTCACTGTCGCGATCGGTCAGGTACAGCTCGGCACCCTGTTCGGCCAGCCGCAGCGCCGTGGCCCGGCCGATGCCGCTGGCCGCGCCGGTGACCAGGCACCGCTTTCCCGCAAACCCCTGCCCGGATCCCTTGTGCGCCATGGCCGTGACGATACCGGGGAGCCGTCACCCGCGGGGGTGTCCACTCCACAGCGCGTGCAGCCACAACTGTTCGAGCACCCGCACCCGGCGGTCGCGGTCGCTGCCGGCGCCGGCCAGGATCGAGTCACCGGTCAGCACCAGCGCGGTGGTGCCCGCCAGCGTGCGGATCAGCGTGGGCAGGTCGTCGCTGATCGGGTTGGCCGTGCCGGCCGCCAGCTCCGCTTCGACGATGGCGACGATCTGGGCGAGCACCACTTCGAACTGCTGGTCGAGCAGGCCGCGGATCTCGATATCAGTCTGCCGGGCCTCGTTGCACGCGTTCATCACGGGATCGTTGTGGGCGTACACGACGGCGGCGCTGCCGACCATGCGTTTGGCGAACTCGGTGGGTGACTCCCCCGGCTGGCGCGGTGCGAAGTAGTGGGTGAGCTCTTCGAGCTCCTCGGTCGCCTCCGCCATCAGCTGGGCGAGCACCGCGTACTTGGAGTCGAAGTAGAAGTAGAAACCGGACCGCGCCACCCCGGCTCGCAGGCTGATGGTGCTGACCGACAGCTCGGCAAACGGTTTTTCCTCCAGCAATTCCCGAACGGCCTGCACGATCGCCTGGCGCTGCTTGTCACCACGTCGGCGCATGCCCGGCTCGGGACTGGCGTGGCTGGTCACTCCCTGACTGTGCACCAACCCGCCGGGAAAGCAAACTTGACAGCCGTCAAGTTTTTGTCGAAGGTAATTGAGCAGTGACCGTTGTCACCTTTTTTTGGGGGGAACTCACTGGAGCGCAAAGGAGCCTCGATGACCGCCACCATCAGCACCCCGCACTACCTGCTCGACCAGGCGCGACGCCGTTTCACGCCTACCCTGCAGACCATCCCGGGGATGGGGGCGATCGAGAAGCGCCTGTTGGCCCACGACTGGCAGACCAAGACGTTGGCGGCGCCACCGCAGGGCAGCGAACTCAAGCCCGTGCTGGGCGACGCGGGCCTGCCGATCCTCGGCCACATCATCGAATTGTTCCGCGGCGGACCGGATTACGCGCTGCACCTGTACCGGACCCGGGGTCCGCTGATCTACCTGGACTCGCCCATCATGCCGGCGGTCACCGCGCTGGGGCCCGACGCCACCCAAGCGGTGTTCTCCAACCGCAACAAGGACTTCTCGCAGAAGGGTTGGCACCCGGTGATCGGGCCGTTCTTCAATCGCGGCCTGATGCTGCTCGACTTCGAGGAACACATGTATCACCGGCGCATCATGCAAGAGGCGTTCACCCGGTCCCGCCTCAGCGGTTACGTCGAGCACATCGATCGGGTGGCCAGCGACATCGTCGCCCACTGGCCGACCAACGACGCGCGGTTCCTGTTCCACCCGGCGATGAAGGAGCTGACTCTCGACATCGCGTCGCTGGTGTTCATGGGCCACGAACCCGGGTCCGACCACGAGCTGGTCACCAAGGTCAACTCGGCGTTCACTACGACGACCCGCGCGGGCGGAGCCATTGTGCGGCAACCGATTCCGCCCTTCAAGTGGTGGCGCGGGCTGCGCGCGCGCAAGCTGCTCGAGGACTACTTCATCGAGCGGGTGAAGGAGCGGCGCAACGCCACCGGCAGCGACATGCTCACGGTGTTGTGCCACACCGAGGACGAGGACGGCAACAGCTTCACCGACTCCGACATCGTCAACCACATGATCTTCCTCATGATGGCTGCCCACGACACGTCCACGTCGACGACCACCACGATGGTCTACAACCTGGCCGCACACCCGCAGTGGCAGGAGCGGGCGCGCGAGGAATCGGCCCGGCTCGGTGACGGTCCACTGGACATCGAGTCGCTGGAGAAGCTGGAGACTCTCGAACTCGTCATGAACGAGTCGCTGCGCATGGTGACCCCCCTGCCCTTCAACATGCGCCAGGCCGTCCGAGACACCGAACTGCTCGGGCACTACATCCCGGCCGGCACCAACATCACGATCTGGCCCGGCATGAACCACCGCCTCAGCGAATTATGGACGGAGCCGGACACATTCGATCCGGAGCGGTTCGCCGAGCCGCGCTCGGAGCACAAGAAACACCGGTACGCGTTCGCCCCGTTCGGCGGCGGCGCACACAAATGCATCGGCATGGTCTTCGGCCAACTCGAGGTCAAGACCGTCGTGCATCGGCTGCTGCGCCGCTATCGCCTGGAACTGGCGAGGCCGGGCTATCAGCCGCGCTACGACTACGGCGGCATGCCGATCCCCATGGACGGCATGCCGATCGTCTTACGGCCGCTCTAGCACCCGGCGAGCGCCGGCCGATTACTCCGGCGCGAAAAGCCGGTTGGCGCAGGCGATCACGGCGCGCAGCGCTGACTGCGTCGGATCGTCGGACCATCCCATCCCCCACTCGGAGCGGATGCCGTCGCTGCCGCGGATGAACGTGGCGGTCGCCCCGCCGGAGGGCAGCTGATGGAACCGCACGATCTCCACCGTGATGCCCCGCTCGTGCAGCATCGCGGTGAGCGCGGCGATGGGCCCGCTGGCGGCGGCCGTAGCGGTGCTGAGCCGATCGCCGACGGCGATGGTGGCGCGGAAATTGCGGGCCTGCGGACCCGCGGGCCGTTGGCCGTCGACGCAGGCCCACTGGCCCAGCCGCACGGGCCCGGTGGTTCGCGCGTAAGTCGCGACGAACTCGTCCCAGCTCATGCGGTCGGCCACGTCGCGAAGGCCGAGCGGCAAAGCGGCGGCGGACTGCTGGGCAAACGACTGGGCGGCCGAGCCACCGGGCTGAAACGGAAGGGCGGGGAGGCGTTCGGGGAAGGTCATGGTGCCGGTCTTCTTCGGTCCGTTGGGGATGACCGACGGCAGGAGCTTTCCGACCCACAGCGGGGGGTCGGTCTGGGTCAGACCCCGCTGCGGGTGCTAGCTACTACTGCCTGCACGGCACGCCTGCGATAACGCACGGGGTGAGAATAGGCGGCGGCAGCCCGCTCGCGCAACTCGTTTCATGAACCGCACCGGATGTCCATTCGACGAAATGGTGGCCTGCACACGAAATTTTTCGCCTATCGGTGGTTTACGTGTGTGTAACACCGGGAATTCGGGCGTGGCACAGGTCACAAGGCCGTGCACTTTCAACCCCTCGCAGGAAAGGCACAAGAATGATGGCGAAAGGCACCAAGAAGACCCTGAAGACGGCGGTCGCGGCCGCCGGGGTTGCCGCGGTGTTGGTACTTCCGACCGGATGCGCAACCGCCGCAGGTGGCGGTGGTGGCGGCGGCCTCTTGGGCGGCACCGGTGGCGGTGGTCTGTTGGGCGGCATCGGTGGCCTGATCGGCAGCCTCTAGCCGACATCAAGCGACCCGCTGGACCGCTGCGTGGGGGGCGATCCGGCGGGTCGTTTGCGTTTGAGGGGCCTTACGCGGGCTCGACGGGAAGGTACGCCTGGATGGTGGTGCCGTTGCTGCCCGTATGGGTGCGCACCAGATCCGAAATCGCGTTGACCAGGTAGAGGCCGCGGCTGGCGGGGCCTTCCGGCCCCGGATCCAGGCGGCCGACCAGCGGATCGTCGAACCGCCCGCCGTCGCGCGCCTCGCAGACCAGGTGCTCGTCATCGCGCCACAGGGCGAGGCGGCACGGGCTTCCGCTATACATCAGGCTGTTAGTGGCCAGTTCGGTGGCGATCAGCTGCAGATCGTCGATCGCGTCCTGGGACAAACCCATCCAGCCGGCGTAATTGGCGACGAACGACCGGGCCGGCCGCAGGTCCGCCGAGCCGCGCACCATGAAGGTCACCGCGCCGGCCTTCACCGGCAGTGGGCGGTTGCAGCGCTCGAGGACCTCGCCGGGCGCATAGTCGGCGCTGCGGTGCAGGGCGCCGCCTCGCCACAGCAAGGGGTGCGTCGCGCGCGCGTCCGCGATCAGCTGGTCGTCGAGGCGGTTCGCGTCGAAGAGGCACAGCCCGGTCACCTGGTAGCCGTCCATCGCGCCGTTGAGCAGCGCCTCGTGCTCGATACACGCGACCAATTCCTCTTCGGAGCGTCCGGGCCAGGCCAGCTGGCTGACGACCCGCACCCGCCGGTCGACGAACTCGTCGACGAAGGAT
>NZ_LZKC01000106.1:0-7302 GCF_001672685.1 Mycobacterium sp. E2462 | reverse complement strand
GCGCCGCGTACCAGGCGATGACGCCGACGATCAGCAACACGGCCCACCACAGCCACCACTGCGAGTACGGTTGCGGCCCGAAGACGTGACGCAGCAAGTCATCCGGCACGCTTGGCCACCTCGGTCAAGCGGACGAGTTCGCGCCGAATGTCCTTGCTGCCGGTGATCGTTGCGTGCGGGACCGCGTGCGCGGTGAGGAACGCGTCCAGGCGGGCCCGCCGCTTGTGCTCGGCGCTGCGGTATGCCGCCACAACCCGAGGGCCCAGCTCGGCGCCGTTCAAGACGAAACGACCCGTGGCGACGTCGTACCCGTCGGTGTTGTCGGCGCCGACCGCCGGCATGTCGGACACCAGTGCCCACATGACGTCGTGGCGCCCGCTCAGCGTGCCGAGCACCTCACCGAGCCGCGGGTCGACCTCGGGCTCGTCCGATACCACGAGGATCAGCATGGTGTGCCGGTAATGCGTTGCGACATAATCGAGTTGGGCGGTGATGTCGCTGCCGCCCGGGGCGGTCGTGGTGTGTTGATACCAGCGGTGCAGCAGGCCTTCGATGTGGGATTCGCCGCGCCCCTGCGGGACGTTCACGCAGCCGCGGCGATCACCGTAGACCATGCCGATTTCGTCGGAGCGGCGCAGGCCGATGAGCCCGACGGCGCCCATGACGTGGGCGGCGACGTCGCGTTTGCACTCGCCACTCGGGGCGAGCGCCGACATGTTGCGGCCACCGTCGGCGACCAGCAAGATCTTGTGGTGCTTCTCGGAGACGAACCGCTTGATGAGCACGTCGCCGGAACGCGCGGAGGCCTTCCAGTCGATGTCGCGGACGTCGTCGCCGGGAACGTAGGGGCGCAGGTCGTCGAATTCCATGCTGCGCGTGTGCAACAGCGCGTAACGGCCGCCTTCGAGCAGGCCGCGGGTGTCGGTGCCGAAGTGTGCTTTCGCCCGGTTGAGGTGCTTTCCCAAGAGCACCTCAGGGGACGCGGACGGCCCGCAGCGCGGCGTCCACCACGACTTCGGGGGTGATGTCAGCGCTGGCCGCTTCGAAACCGAGGATGAGCCGGTGGCGCAGGACCCGGTGCGCGAGTTTGGCGATGTCCTCGGGCAGCACGTGCGCACGGCCGGACAGCACCGCCTGCGCGCGGGCCGCCTTGCAGAACGCGATCGTGGCGCGCGGGCTGGCGCCGTACTCGACCAGCCGGGCGATCTGTTTGGGCAACACCCGCGCGGGGTGGCGGGTGGCGTCAACCAGTTGGCTGGCGTAGAGCATCAGCGCGCGGTCCATGTGGACGTGACGCACCACCTGCTGCAGGCGCTGGACGTCGGCGAGGCTGGCGGCGGGCCTGGCGCGGTGTCCCTTGTCGTAGACGCCCGCGTCGATGCGCGCCATGACTTCCACCTCCTCCTGCGGGGTGGGATAACGCACGATCTCCTTGAGCAGGAAGCGGTCGGTCTGCGCCTCGGACAGCGGGTAGGTGCCTTCCTGATCGACGGGGTTCTGGGTGGCGATCACCAGGAATGGATCCGCGATCGGGTGGACCTGCCCGGCGATGGTGGTCTGTCGCTCCTCCATCGCCTCGAGCATCGCGCTCTGGGTTTTGGCGCTGGACCGGTTGATCTCGTCAAGCAACAGGATGTTGGCGTGCACGGGGCCGAGCTGGGTGACGAAGGATCCCGTCGAGGAGTCGTAGATCTGCGTGCCGACGATGTCGCTGGGCAGCAGGTCCGGTGTGCATTGGATGCGGTGGAAGCGACCGTCGACCGATTCGGCGAGCACCTTGGCGGCCGTGGTCTTGGCCAGTCCGGGCACGCTTTCGAGCAGGATGTGACCCCCCGCCAGCAGCCCGATCAGCAGCGATTCGCGCAGGTCGCGCTGGCCGACGACTTTGGCCGCGAACGCCTGGGAAATGGCGTCGACGATCTGTCGAACGCCGTCGAGGTCGCGCTGATCCGGTTGTGTTCGTGCGATAGCCATACCCTCGCTAACCTACCCGGACGCCGGCTTCTGACACCTGGGGCCGGCCACGCGGCGTCGGCCACCGGGCGCTGGACCCCGAGTCATGCGTCGGGTCCGCTACTGGGCGTTGGCCGCCACGTAGTCCCCGACGGGGATCGGCGCCGCGGCGGCGTAACCGATGGGCAGGAGCACGTCGCCTGCGGTCGTCGCGTAGTAGACCTCCCACCGGTAGAACGTCGCGAACGCCGCGGGATCGGCCGCGATGAGCGCGGCGTAGTCGTCGACCGCCTGCACGTATTGACGGGCATGGTTGTAGCCGAAGAGGGCGCGGTCCGGGTCGCTGCCGAAACCGTTGGCGGCGAGGTAGCGGCCCGCCGCCGCGATGCTGTCGTGGGGCGAATTGATGTCGCCGCCCTGGCCGTAAGAGGCGAACGTCGACGGCAGGAATTGCATGGGCCCTTGCGCACCGGCGGTGCTTACGCCGTTGATGCTGCCGAAGCGCGTCTCGACTAGATTGATGGCGGCCAGATAGTTCCAGCCGACGCCGGACTCCGCCTCCGCTGCGTGGTAGTCGTTCAGCAGCTCCTCGGCCGGGGCGGGAGGGTCGATCCGCCACGCGGGCACCGTGTTCCGCGGTTGGGTCATCGCCTGCAGTTGCCGTCGAGCGTCGACGTTGCGGTCGTAGCCGTCGAGCAGCGCCGGCGGGATGCGGGGACGGACGATGGCATCCCAGTCCGGGTGCCGGCCGATGACCCGGTAGGCCAGTTGTTGGCGACGCGCGGCCGCGGTGAGCGCCGCCTGGGGCGTCGCCGGGTCGCCCAAAGCGAGCTCGTCGGCGACGAGGTCGTCGGCGAGTTGGGTGGGATCGGGCGCCAGCGTGGGTTGAATGCCCGAGGGTGCGTGTGGTGGACCTGCCAGCGCGGCCGGCGCCGGCGATGCGCCGCCGGTCACCGCGAGCACGATCGCGCCCGCGGCAAACAGCGCGAACCTGCTCAATTGCCGATGGGTGGTCGCGGTTCACCGGCGACCGGAGGGATCGGACCCTCCCCTTGCTCCGGGGCCACGGGCGGGTCGTCCGCCGCGCCGGTGGACTCGGGAGGCTGCGCGGTCTCGTCGGGCGCGTCGGGGTCGTGGTGTCGGGGCATCGTTGTCTCCTCGTTCGGGGATGCAGAACCCATACCCCGTCCGGCGCCGAGGACAACGTCCGACCCGCGATTGCGGCCGCTAGTCGACGTCGCGCACCGCGTCGAGGCGCTGACCCACCCGGGCGAGGGCCTCGTCGAAGACCTCCACCTTCTCGCCGCGTCGCTCGTTGGCGGGCTGGGCGGCACCGCGCGCGCCCTCGGCCTCGACGCGGGCCGCACCCTGACGCCGCAGCATGTTGAAGTTCTTCTCGCGCGCAGCCCTGAGCCGGCTCTGCAGATCCTTGAGCTGCGCCGGGCTCATGCGCTCCAGCGCTGCGGGATGGCTCTCGCCGATCAAGGTGTTTTCCTGCTGGGTCAGGTTCACATGGCTGCTCACCCTCCATACATAGCCCGCCGGACGCGCCGACGCGACGACTTGCCGGATCGCGCGCCGAACCGTCACACCGGCGCCACCTCGCGTTCACTCCGCGCGGCCCGCGCCAAGGACGGCTCCAGTTACCAGGCCAGCGGTACGCGAACCGGAGCCCAGCCGTCGAAGGTCTCGGTGGGTGCGGAGCTGTACGGCTTGGGATGCCACGCCTTGGGAATGCCGCCGCTGCTCCAGTCGAACGAGAAGAACGGGACCGCGTCGAGCCAGATCTCGAAGAACATCGCCAGCAGGTCGCGGGCCAGGTGCGACGCCGGGCACCGGTGCGGTCCTCCCCCGAAGCTCCAATTACGCTGCGCGCCATCCAGTTTGAAGCACTGCCCAGACATGTCGTCGGCCTCGTCGCGGTGTACCAGTCCGACGTATAACTGCACCGGGGAGCCGGCGGGGATGGTCGTCTCGCCGATCGTCACGCGGCGACTGGTGATCCGGGAAACGGTCTTCGCCCCGCCGTCCAGGCGGAGCAACTCTTCGACGAACCTGCGCTGGCGGCCGGGGTTTTCGCGGAGCTCTCGCTGCAGCGCCGGCTGTCGCGCCAACACCGCCAGCCCCGCCTTGATGGCGAACGAAGCGAAGATCAAGCCGCGCCCCACGGAGGCGATCAACCCCAACACCTCTTCGTCGCTGAGGGGTTCGGCGGCCAGGCGGCTGATGACGTCCGGCCCATCCAGCGGCGTTCGGCGCATCGCTGCCACCAGCGGCGCGTTGACCGCGTCGGGAGCCAAGGTGCTGGGGAGCCCGCAGACGGTGACAAACGCTGCGCGCCAGACGACTTCGGCGACGCCCGAGCCGTCGCAGCGGTCGAGTCTCGTGGCCACCGCGCCGACGCAGTCTTCGATGATGCGGCGCACCGGCTTGAGCATCTCGCGGGAGTTGCCCGGGTTGAACAGCAACTCGACCATGATCTGTCGGTACGGGCCGAACGGTGGGTTACCGGGCATCAGTTCGCCTTGGCGGCTGGCGAAGGTGTCACCATCGCGCATGGCGGCCACGACGTCGTCGCGCCGCCACAGCACGTAGCTGCCGTCGGGCTCGCGCAGCACTCGTTGGCCGGCCCGCCGCGCGGCGGCCAACCAGTCCCTGAAGCCCTCGGCCGCCGCCTCGTCCGACCGCAGGACGTCCAGCGCGGCGGCCTCGGCTGCGTTCCCGGACCCGGTCACCGCGCACCGCCTTTCATCCGGCGGCCCCGCCAGGGGGGACCACCTGCGATTTTCGAGGGCGCCAGTTTATCGCCGGTACGGTCCGTCGGCGCGGCGACGCCGGCGGCACGGGGCCTAGGTGTGCACTTTCCAGCCGGCCAGCGGGGTGGGGGCCGCCGGAGCGTTCGGGTCGTTGAACTCGATGTAGACGTCGCCCTGCTTGACGCTGCTGTCGTAAGCGATGAACCCGTGGGCGGTCTGGCCGTTGGTGACGGTGCCAGACCGCAGCGGCGGGACTTTGTTGATCTGCTGGTAGTCCACCGACGACGAGCCGCCCTCGGTGTCGCGGTAGGGGTCTTGGCGCCAGGCCGAAGACGCCGCGGTCAGCGACCTCTCGCTGTAGGCGAACGACGTGTCGGACTTCCCGACGATCGTGATCTCGATGACGTTGCAGCCTGCGCCGAGGGAGCAGCCGGACGAGATCCAGTTCGCATTGTTGAGCGTGACGTCGGCCGTCGCGCCGCTGTACTCCGTGACATGGATGGTGGTGCCGGACTTTCCGGTCGGAAATGGCGCTTGTGGCGTCGGGTCGGCCGCCGCGTGAGGGGCCCCGGCGCACGCTGTCAGCGCCAGCGATGCCGCGAGCGCTGCCGTCTTGAGAGTCGTGGTGGCCACTCGCGAACGATATCCGTTCGATCGGGCGATATCGTCGTCGGGCGCCTATGGCGAAATAGCGGCGTCTTCGTTCGCATGGTGGAGCGGACTTGACCGACCCCCTTAACCGCCCGGGGCCTGGGCGGCCGAAAACTCGCGCGGCATCTCGTCGCCCCACCCATGGCTGGCGAGCAGGTCCGCGAATCTGACGGAGGGCGCGTTGTTGACCACTTCGTGGATGTGCGCCGGGAACGAAAACGGCGGCGCCTTGCCGGGGTTGCTCTGGGTGTCGCGCCCGATAGCTTGGCTGATCGCGTAGCCCAGATTGTGGCGCGGCCAAGCAGCGTGCACTCGATCGGCAAAATCGCTTGGTAGCAACTCTTTTCGAGCACCGACGACATCCAGATCGATTCCGCTGTGGCAGACCGCATGCTCGGCGCCGAATCGGTGCCCCAAGCCGATACTGGTGTGCAACGCGATCGATTGCCACACTGTGGTCACCCGGTCTTCACGCAGGCCTTGCTCTCCGAGGAATCGGGCCGCGGCATCGGCTCCCTCGACCTCGAAGCGCTGGTCGCCGCGACCGTAGGACGTCAGGCCGAGATCGTGCAGGACCGACGCGAGGAACACAGTCTCTTCGTCGTAGTCGGCGCCGCCGCGCATCCCCTGAGCGGCCGCCAGCTCACGGCCGAACAGGTAGCTGCGCACACAGTGGTTGTGAAGGAACACCGGCGAGACGCGTTCCGCCAGATCGAAGGCTGCAGTACAGATCTTCGAGTCGGGCAGGTTCCACGAGGAGAGGTCGCCGGCCTTCGTCGTCAAGGTTCGATCCTCACTCGTCATGCCAGTGACCGTGCCCGCCCCGCCCGCGCCGGGCAAGTGGCTAACTGGCCAACAACCGCCGGGATTGTGACGTGCGCGCGCTCTCACCGCCGCGTGGCGACATTCCGGCGGTGACTGTCCGCCCGAACGCTGTGGCGGCGAGGCGACTTGGGTGATGATCACGCCCATGCACGCACAGATCGTGTTGTTCGACGGATTCGATCCCCTGGACGCCATTGCCCCCTACGAAGTTCTGGTCGCGGGCAGCGACGCCATTGGTGGCGAGCTAATTGTCGAATTGGTGTCCGCCGAGGGCCCGCGCGAGGTCATCAGTGGCTCAAGGGGTTTGGTGCTGACGGCCACTGCCGGACTTGATCCGTCCAAGCCCGGCTTTGTCGTGGTTCCCGGTGCGGTGGGACCGATCGAGGGCGACCCCGACGAGGTCGACACCATCCCGGTGCTGTTGGCCCGGTTCGGAGAGACCGCCGCGGCACCGTTGGTGCGTCAGGCGTTGGACAACCCCGCCGTCACCGTCGCCACGGTGTGTGGCGGGTCGCTGGCGTTGGCCATGGCCGGACTGATCGACGGTCGCCACGCCAACACCCATCATCTCGGGGTGGACGTGTTGGAGGCCACCGGTGCGATCCCCGTGGCGGCCCGGGTGGTCGACGACGGAAATCTCGTCACCGCCGGTGGTGTCACCTCGGGCCTCGACTTGGCGCTCTACCTGCTCCGCCGCACCTACGGCTCGCAGATCACGTTGGCCGTCGAGGCGATGTTCGCCTTCGAGAGTCGCGGCACCGTTTGGACCAACGGTGGCCGCGCGCCCAGGGCGGTATGAGGTGGGCATCCTCGGCGATTGGGACGTCAGCATCAAGACGCCGGTCGGAACGCTGCACATCGCGTATTGCTTCCGCCTTGACGACCAAGGCGTGCTGACCGGTAGCGCTGCCGGTCGACACGAGACCGTGCCCTGCACCGACATCGTGGTCAGCGACGACGGCGGCGGACAACGGGTCCGCTGGCGGCAATCCGTCACCAAACCGATGAAGCTGAACCTGCAGTTCGATGTGCTCGTCGAGGGCGACGATCTCCGCGGCCATTCCCGCGCCGGGCGGTTACCGCGGTCCACGATCAACGGCACCCGACGCGTCTGACG
>NZ_LZKC01000105.1:0-7579 GCF_001672685.1 Mycobacterium sp. E2462 | reverse complement strand
TCGTCGTGGCCGAAGTAGGACTGCTGCGCGCCGGCCGCCACGATGAGGCTGTCGAACGGCGTTTCGGTGTCCATGCCCATCAGGTGGGACTTGACGGTCTTGGTCCCGAGGTCGATGGCGGAGACGTCGCCCCACAACACCCGGACGTTCTTCTGCCTGCGGAGCACCAGGCGGGTGGTGGGCGCGATGTCGCCCTCGGACAGGATGCCGGTCGCGACCTGGTAGAGCAGCGGTTGGAAGAGGTGGGTCGTGGTCCGGGAGATGAGCGTGATGTCGACGTCGGCGCGTTTGAGCGCCTTCGCCGCCGTCAGCCCGCCGAATCCGCTTCCGATGATGACGACACGATGGCGCGCCATAGCTGCCCCTCCTGTTGGCCTAGTTCCGCAGCACGACCTCCACCCTATGACGTCGGTCGAGACGCAGTGACGGAAGTCACCAGGAACGGGTGCGGCGGCCCGTGCCGCCATGGTTTGCGGGGCCGGCGCGGCTCGGTGGCGGGGCGGGGCGCGCGGCGGCCGCAGCCGTCACAGGGAGCATTGGCGGGTCGCCGTGCCGGTCGGCCTCGGGTGGCGCGTGGCCAGGCGGGCGACGTGAAACAGCGTGGAAGGCAACGTCGTTGGAGATCGAGCACGGAGATTGACCGCGCGTTCGCGGGTCGTTGCCGCGCCCGTGCTCTCGGCGAAACACCTTGCCGCCCAGCCAAATGCAGGCGCTGGCAATGGCTTCACCGACCGCGGCGAACTGCGGTGCTGACCTACGAGCGATAGGCCCCGCCTTCCGGCGGGGCCTATCGACACGGCATCAGACGCAGGTTAAGCCGGGACCGCAGTCGATCGTGAGCGGTATATCGCACGCCGACATGGCGGGTGCGGCAAAGGCGAGAACCAGCGCGAGGACGATTTTGCCGGTACGACGTGACATATCAGAACCCCCTTCGTTTTCGGGAGACCATTCTCTGGATGCCCGATGCGAGAAGCATACGCTGCTATTGAACAGACGCCAACACAATTCTTAAAAATTTGCCGGCTACCCGTGTGCGCGCGGTTCGGCTTGCCGACAACGTGTTTCGGCCTGGTGGCGGGCCAAAGGCAATGAATATAAAAGGCAAAGAAAAAGTGACCGTTAACTGCGCTGGTTCGGTTGTAGCGCTAACATCGAACGCCCATTCTGGCCTGCGCGGCGCGCCATTGCCGGCCACATTGAATTCAATTCAAAAGCGCATTGCCTCGTTCGGCGCCGCGTGCTGCCGTCGGGCTGCGGTTCTGTCCGCGCGAAAAGGGCCCAGCCTCAGACGGTTTCGCGGCGGGGCGCGGACCCTAGAAGGGCCACCCGTTGGCGTCGGTTTTGTACTTGGCGTTGAGGTCGCTGCAGAAGTCCGAAGCGGTGCCGGCGAGGAAGATGTAGTAGACCTCGCCGTTGCGTCGGGTCTGATAAGAGGTCGGAGTGGTCCAGCCGTTGTTGCACATCGCGGATTCGCCGCCGGCCGCGGTGCGCCGCCAGTTCGTCTTCGCGCAGCTGCTCAGGTCGTCGACGTTGGGGGTGGCGCTCTTGGCCGCGATCAACATGGCGCCTCCCCATTGCCCGTCGTTGCGCCGGTAAGCGCGGGCGCCGAAGCCGGCATTGTTGGTCTGGCATGCCAGTGCCCGGCGCAACAGCGTGAAGGGGGCCGCGAGCTGTTGGTTCGATACGGCCGCGGCCGCGTTGATAAATTGGGCGGCGTCCGAGCCGTCGACCTCCTGGATGACGCCCGGGTTGCTGAAGCTGAACAGCTGGGCAGAGATTCCCGAAGCCGCGCCGCCGCCGATGATCGGACCGCCGCCGCCGGACGTCATGGCGGGCAACGTGACCGCCGGGTCGGCACCGGCTGTCGGCAGCCCGGCCAGCGCGCCAACGGCCAGCGCGGCGAGGGCGTGGCGCGCCCGGTACCCGGTGAATCTCATGGGTCTTATTCCAGCATGCGCGCGTATTCGGCGCGACGGTTGTCGCGAATCAGTGCGTGCAGCAGGTGCCGGGTCTGAAGCCGGATGTAGTCCTCGACGCTGTAGACCGGCTTGAAGTGCCAGTGCTTGAGGGCCCACCCGTGGGCCAGCATCGAGACGTTGTAGACGGCCAAGTCGACGTCGACGGCGCGGAACACGCCGGCCGCGATCCCCGCCTCGATCACCGTGCGTAGCGGTGCGGCACTGGCGATTTCGAGTTCCTTGATGCGCGCGCGGTCGGGCGCCGCGAGGGTCCAGCTCTCCCGGTAGGTCAGCACCACCCCGTCGCGGTTCTCGTCGACGATCTCAACGTACCGACGGATACCGGCGGTCAGCTGGTCGACGACGTCGTCGCCCGCGGCGTCCATGACCGGCGCCAGCTGATCGCGGAACACGTCGAGGATCCGCACGATGGTCGCCAGCAGCAGGTCCTCCTTGCCGCCGAAGTACCGGTAGATGAGGCCGACGCTGACCTTGGCCTCGGTGGCGAGGTCCTGCATCGACATCTGGTGAAAGCCGGTCCTTCCCATCACCTTCACCGCGGCGTCGAGCAGCTGGCGGCGGCGCGAGCTGGCCCGCGCCGCCCGGACGGCCTCCTCGACCGGCAGGGAGCCGTAGTCGCCGACGTCGGTGCTCACGGCTGCCTCAGATGCCCAGGTCCTTGGCGATGATGGTCTTCATGATCTCGTTGGTGCCGCCGTAGATGGTTTGGATGCGGGCGTCGACGAACGCGCGGGCCACGCTGTATTCGCGCATGTAGCCGTATCCGCCGTGCAGTTGCAGGCATCGGTCGGCCGTGCGGACCTGCAGATCGGTGGTCCACCATTTCAGCCGGGCGGCCCGCGCGGCGGTGAGGCCGCCGGCGAGGTGTTCGGCGAGGCAGTCGTCGAGATAGGTTCGGGCGACGTCTATTTCGGTCGCCAACTCGGCGAGTACGAACTGGCTGTGCTGGAAGCTGGCGATCGGTGTGCCGAACGCCTTACGGTCGCGCACGTAGTCCAGCGTGTCGGCGAGAATGCCTTCCGCGGCGGCGACCGCTCCCACGCCGAGCGCGAGCCGCTCTTGCGGCAGGTTTCGCACCAGCTGGTAGAACCCGCTGCCCTCCTCACCGAGCAGGTTCTCGGCGGGCACCCGCATGTCGGTGAAGGTGAGCTCGCTGGTGTCTTGGGCGTGCAGGCCGATCTTTTCCAGGTTGCGGCCGCGCTGAAAACCCGGGGTGTCGGCGTCCACCACCAACAGCGACAACCCCTTGTGCCGATCCGGGGAGGTGCGCACCGCGACGACGAACAGGTCACCGCTTTGCCCGTTGGAGATGAACGTCTTGGCGCCGTTGACGACGTAGTCGGCGCCGTCGCGCACCGCGGCGGTGCGGATCCCGGCGAGGTCGCTGCCCGTGCCGGGCTCGGTCATCGCGATGCCCAGCACCGTCTCACCGGTGACCACGCCGGGCAGCCACCGCTGTTGCTGCTCGGGCGTCGTCAGGTCGGTGAGGTACGGCAGCACGATGTCGTTTTGCAGGGTGAACGCGATGGATTCCGCGGCCGCCCCCGCCCGCTGCAGCTCGTCGATCACGATCGCGTTGTAGCGGAAGTCGTGGACGCCGGGACCGCCGAGGCTCTCGGGTACCGAGAAGCCCAACAACCCGACCTTGCCGGCTTCGACGAACAACGACCGGCCCCACTGCCCGTCGCGTTCCCAATCCTCGTGGTGCGGGACGACGGTCCGGCGCACGAAATCCTGGACCAGGTCCCTGAACTGGTGATGTTCCAAGGTGTATTCCAGGCGTGCGGGCACCGAACTGCTCCTTCTAGTGACGGTCAGCGGAAGGCGTCGCTGCCGGTGAATGCCTGGCCGAGGATGAGCTGGTGCATCTCGGGCGTGCCTTCGTAGGTCAGCACCGATTCCAGGTTCACCATGTGCCGGATCACCGGGTACTCCAGCGATATGCCGTTGCCGCCCAATATGGTTCGCGCGGTGCGGCAGATCTCGATCGCCTCGCGCGTGTTGTTGAGTTTGCCAAAACTGACTTGTTCGGGCCGCAGCCCGACGGTGTCTTTGAGCCGGCCGAGGTGCAGCGACAAAAGTTGGCCCTTGTGCAGCTCGACGGCCATGTCGACCAGTTTGGCCTGAGTCAGCTGGAACCCGGCGATCGGGCGGCCGAATTGGGTGCGCTGCGTGGCGTAATCGAGGGCCGCCTGCCACGCCGAGCGCGCCGCGCCCATCGATCCCCAGATGATGCCGTAACGAGCCTCGGACAGACACGACAACGGTCCCCGCAGGCCGGTGGCGCCGGGAAGGATCGCGTCGGCGGGCACCCGGACGTCGTCGAGCACGAGCTCGCTGGTGATGGACGCCCGCAGCGACAGTTTGTGGTGAATGGTGTTGGCGGTGAACCCGGCCGTCCTGGTGGGGACGACGAAACCGCGGATGCCGTCGTCGGTGGCGGCCCACACGACCGCCACGTCGGCAACCGATCCGTTGGTGATCCACAGCTTGCGGCCGTTGATCACCCAGTCCGATCCGTCCCGGCGGGCCCGGGTCTTCATCGCGGCGGGATCGGATCCGATGTCGGGTTCGGTCAGCCCGAAACAGCCGAGCAGCTCGCCCGCGGCCATCGCGGGCAGCCACTCCTTCTTCTGCTCCTCCGAGCCGAACTTCCAGATTGCGAACATCGCCAGCGAGCCTTGCACCGAGACCATGGAGCGCAGTCCGGAGTCGGCGGCCTCCAACTCGGTGCACGCCAGCCCGTAGTGCACGGCCGAGGCGCCGCCGCAGCCGTAGCCCTTCAGGTGCATGCCGAGCAGCCCGAGCTGGCCGAACTGCTTGGCGAGCTCGCGCACCGGCAGATCACCGATCTCGAACCACTCGGCCACGTGCGGGAGGACGTGCTCGGCGCAGAACTGCCGGACGGTGTCACGGACCGCCAGCTCGTCGTCGGACAGCGAGGCGTCGAGCCCCAGCGGGTCGAAGCGGTCGAAGGCAGGCGGTGTCTGAGTGCTCATGTTTGCAGCCTGCCACTAACCTGCCATGGTCAAACCACCGCTGACGCTGATCACCTGTCCGGTGATGAACGACGCGGCGTCGGAGGCGAAGAACAACACCGGCGCGGCGACCTCCTCGGGGCGGGCCAGCCGACGGAACGGGATGGCCTTGACCAGCGCTTCCTTGAGCTTCTCCGGCTGCGCGTGGAACAGCGGGGTGTCGGTCGGCCCCGGGCACACGCAGTTGACCGTGATCTGGTGGCGGGCCATCTCCCGGGCCAGCGATTTGGTCAGCGCGATGACGCCGCCCTTGGCGCCGGCGTAGATCGATTCGCCGGCGCTGCCGACGCGGCCGGCATCGCTGGCCAGGTTGACGACGCGCCCGCCGGCCTGCGCGTCGATCATCCCGGGCAGGAACGCGGCGCAGACGTGCACCGGCCCCAGATAGTTGATGGCCACCACCTTCGCGGCGAATTCCGGTGTGGCGTTGAGGAATTGATCAGTGCGGTCCCAGCCGGCGGCGTTCACCACGACGCGGGGCACGCCGACCTCGGCGTGCGTCCGGTCGCGCAGCGTCTGCACCTGCGCGGCGTCGGCCACATCCACGGGCAGGGCGGTGATGAGCTCGGGTCGCTCCCTTGCCGTCGCGCCCGCGGCCGCCTCGTCGAGGTCCGCGGCGATGACCCGGTGGCCCTGCGCGGCGAACGCCAGCGCGATCGCCTTGCCGATGCCCGAACCGGCGCCGGTCACCACCGCCGTCGTGCCGTGTGAATGCTCGTTCATTGGCGACGAACTTACGTTCACCGCGAATGCGGGGTCAAGGGTGCCGGTGCCACCGCTAAGGGGTCAGCGCAGTTCTGCCCGTCTCGGCGGCCCGGCGGCCGCCCGGTAGTCTCGCGGCATGCGTAGGCTCCGGCGGCCGGCCTGGCTCGCGGTGGACGTCCTCGGGGTGCTGGTGTTCTGCGCGGTCGGGCGCCGCAGCCACGCCGAGGGCATCACCGTCACCGGGGTCGCCGCGACGGCGTGGCCGTTTCTCGCCGGGACCGCCGTCGGGTGGGTGGTGTCGCGCGCCTGGCGCGCGCCGACCGCCGTGCGGCCGACCGGGGTGGTCGTCTGGCTGTGCACCGTGATCGTCGGCATGGTGCTGCGCAAGGTCACGTCCGCCGGAGTCGCCGCGAGCTTCGTGGTCGTGGCGGCGTCGGTCACCGCGCTGCTGTTGGTGGGCTGGCGAGCGGCCGTCGGGCTCGCTCTGCGGCGCAAAGCCTGAGGTGACCATGGCGGCGGTGGCGGCGGTGGGCGTGCCCGCGACGTTTGCTGCCGCGGTGCGGGCCGCGGCCACCAGCAAGGGAACGCTGAACGACCCGTACGCCGAGGCCCTGGTGCGCGCCGCCGGCATCGAGTACTTCACCCGCCTGATCGAGGATGAGGTGTTCGCGGCGGACGACGGCGTGGCGACGCCGGGCCTCGCGGCGGCGTTGGCCGCGCACACCCGGTTCGTCGACGGTTATCTCGCCGACGCGGGCCGGGCCGGTATCCGCCAGGTGGTGCTGCTGGCGCCGGGGCTGGACACCCGGGCGTTTCGGCTCTGGTGGCCGCCGGGAACGACCGTGTACGAAGTTGACCGGCCCGAGGTGCTCGATTTCAAAAGCGTTGTGCTGCAAGGTCTTCAGGCGCAATTGACCGCACACCGCCGCGGCATCGGCATCGATCTGAACGCGGACTGGCCCGAGGCGCTGCGGCGGGTGGGCTTCGACGCCGCGCTGCCGACGGTGTGGGTGGCCGAGCAGCTCTTCGTCGGATACCTGACGCCGGAAGTCCAGGACCGGGTGCTCACCCACCTCACCGCCGCCAGCGCCCCCGGCAGCCGTCTCGCCGCCGATCACCTGCCCGTGTGGAGCCCGTTGCAGCTGGAGGCCGAACGGGACTTCGTCGACGGCTGGCGCCGCCGCGGCCTGGACGTCGACCTGGCCAGCCTGACCCACCCCGGCGAATACCGTTACGTGCCTGATTATTTGACGGACCGCGGCTGGGCCACCGTCAAGCGCCGCGTCGACGAGGTGTGCGCCGCCGTCGGCGCGGCGACGCCGCGACGCGACCGCGCGGGCCACCCGGCGTTGATTCCGGAATACGTCACCGCGGAGGTGACGGCGTGACGACCGAGCCCGGCCGGCTTCGGTTCGTGTCGGCGGCCCACAACGACCCGCTGGCGGAGCCCCTGCTGGCCGAGCTGGCGGTGGAGTACGCCGAGCGCTACGGCGGCACGCCGAGCACCCACCTCACGTGGTTGCCGGTGCCCGAGGCCGAGTTGGCGCCTCCCGACGGCGGACTGTTGATCGGCGTGCTGGACGGCGTGGCCGTCACCGGCGGTGCGTTTCGGCGCTACGACTCACAAACCGCCGAGCTGAAACGGATTTGGACCGACAGCGCGCACCGGCGACGCGGGTACGCGCGGACGTTGCTGGCGGCGCTCGAGGCGGAGACGGCCGCGCGCGGCTATCGGCGGATCTACTTGATCACCGGCAACCGCCAGCCGGAAGCCGAATCGCTCTACGACGCAACGGGGTACACCAGGGTGCCCCCCGACCCGATACCGAACTGGGGACCGTTCCGACCGATCGC
>NZ_LZKC01000104.1:0-870 GCF_001672685.1 Mycobacterium sp. E2462 | reverse complement strand
CGGCGGCCCCGGCGTTCGTCCGATATCGGGTGCCGAAAGTCGCGAACTCCCAGGACCACCAACGCCCCGCCCCCGACGGCGACGGCCGTGGCCCCCACCACGGCGGCCGCGGCGCCGTGCACCGCGTCGGCCACCCGCGGGCCGCCCGCGACGACCACCGTGAACACGCCCTGCAGCCGCCCGACCAGGTCGTCGGAGGCCGCCTGCTGCAGGATCGTCTGCCGAAACGCCGCCGACACCATGTCCGCCGCGCCGCCGACGGCCAGGAACGCCAACGCCCCCCACAGCGCCGGTCCGGGCCGCCCGTGGGCCGTGCCGCTGACCGCGCCGAAGCCGACCATCGCCAGGCCCCACACCACGACGGAGGCCATGACCGCCAGCCCCTGGCGTCGGATCCGCGGCAGCCAGCCGGAGAACACCCCGCCGGCCACCGCCCCGACCGACATGGCAGCGGCCAGCAGCGCCATCGCCGAGCCGCCCTCGACGGGCCCGCCGAAGCTTTGGTGCGCCAGCTGGGGGAACAGCGCCCGCGGCATGCCGAAGATCATGGCGATCAGGTCCACCACGAACGACATCAGCACGACGGTGTTGCCGGCCAGATAGCGGAACCCCTCGATGACGGCGGCCACGCCCCACCGCGACGCGCCGCGGTCCTGCTCCGGTTCGGTCGGCGGCATCGGCGCGAGCCGGAACGTCGCCCAGATCGGGGCGAGGCAGGTCACCGTGTCGATCAGGTACAGCGCCGACAGGTCGACCCAGCTGAGCAGCAGGCCGGCCAGCAGCGGGCCCGCGATCGCCCCGATCTGGGCGACGTTCCGGCTCGCGCCGATGCCGCCGACCGAACCGGAGCAGGACCGCGGCGCGTCGCGG
>NZ_LZKC01000103.1:0-899 GCF_001672685.1 Mycobacterium sp. E2462 | reverse complement strand
CGGCCGGCGACGCCCGCGGCAGGATCGTCCGGCTGTGCGTGGACAGCCCGTCGGTCGCCGAAATCTCCGCGCGTCTGGATTTACCGCTGGGCGTGGCGCGCGTCCTGGTCGGCGATCTCGTCCTGTCCGGCTACCTTCGAGTGCACAGGACCCTGTCCGAGCGCTCGACCCGAGACGAGCGCAAGGACCTGATCGGAAGGACGTTGCGTGGCCTCAAGGCACTCTGACCCCGGCGCGCACGCGTCGACGAAGATCGTCATCGCCGGGGGCTTCGGGGCCGGCAAGACCACCTTCGTCGGGTCGGTCTCGGAGATCATGCCGCTGCGCACCGAGGCCATGCTCACCGACGCCTCGACCGGAGTCGACGCGCTGGAGGCCACCCCGAACAAGCGGACCACCACCGTCGCCATGGACTTCGGCCGGATCACCCTGGGCGAGGACCTGGTGCTGTACCTGTTCGGCACCCCGGGCCAGCGGCGGTTCTGGTTCATGTGGGACGACCTGGTCCGCGGCGCCATCGGGGCGATCGTGCTGGTCGACGTGCGGCGGCTGCAGGACAGCTTCGCCGCGGTCGACTTCTTCGAGCACCGCAACCTGCCGTTTCTGGTCGCCGTCAACGAGTTCGACGGCGCGCCCCGCTACCCCGTCGGCGAGGTGCGTGAGGCGCTCACCCTGCCCGCGCACATCCCGGTGATCAGCGTGGACGCCCGGGACCGCCGGTCGGCGACCGACGCGCTGATCGCGGTCAGCGAATACGCGCTGGCCAGCCTCTCCGCCAGTTGAGCGAGTGGGCCGACCGCGAGTTCACCGGCCGCGACTTCACCGACGAGGACCTGCGCGGGCTGCGCACCGAGCGGGTGGTGTTCGACGGCTGCAACTTCCGGGGCGCCGACCTCGCG
>NZ_LZKC01000102.1:0-2876 GCF_001672685.1 Mycobacterium sp. E2462 | reverse complement strand
CAGGGCGCACGCGCCGGCGATCAGCCCGGCGTGACTGCCCGCGACCGCCGCGAAGATGATGAGCGTCATCCCGGTCAAGGCCAGGCCCAGCAGCGCCAGACCCGCGAAGGCGCACCGGTGCGCGGCCGAGACCAGCGCTTGCAGGCGGTGGCGCCGGAACAGCAGCCGGTGCATGCCGACGGGGGCGATCAGCAGCACCGTCGCGCACACCGAACAGCCGACCGTCGCCAGGTAGACGACGCGCAGGTCCGGACCCAGGACCTCAAACCGCTGCTGGAACGGCAGGGTGAGCAGGAACCCGGTCAGCAGTTGCACACCGGTCTGCACCACCCGCAGTTCCTGCAGCAGGCTGTTCCAATTGCGGTCCAGCCGTTGGATTTCGGTCTCGCCGCGTTCCCGGCGGTCCCACCGCTGGTCATCTTGCGGATGGTCGACGTCCATATCCGCCCTTGTTCCAGCGGTGTCGACGGACCCGAGGTGGCCGCGGCAAGCGCCTCAGCTGTCCCGGACGCCGCTCAACGCGTCGTCCAGCGTCGGGTACGTCGGAAACGTCTTGTCCAGCCCCGTCAGGTGGATCGGGCGGCGGGTGGCCGGACCGCGCGCTACCACCCCGAACCCGGTGGCCTTGCCCAGCCGCTCGTAGGTCGCCGCCAGGATCTTCAGGCCCACCGAGCCCAGGAATTCCACCGCGGACAGGTCGATGACCAGCGCCGTGGGACTCTCCTCGACCACCGCCCCGATCGCCTGCTCCAGCGCGGGAGCGGTGACCAAATCGATTTCGCCACTGACACTGACCACGGAGACACCACCGTGGTCTTCAACCAACGTGGTGATCGAATCCGGAGCTGACAACGGCAATCCTTCGTCCAGGGCACTGAGCGTGGTGCAAGCCTAGCCTGCGCGCGCGAACTGCGAGAAGAATATGCCCTTGAAGGGTGCCCCGCGACAAGCCCAGCTAGTCTCCGCGTACAGCCGTGCATTGATGCGGCGCGGCCGTGCCACCCGGGAGGCCAGATGTCGGATTCGCCGTCGATTTTTCTCGACGTGCGGGTGCCCGCCGCGCGGCGTCGGGGAGCCCCGACGTGACCGCCACCGACGACTTCCACGCCGAGTACTCCGCCGCGCTGCTGGCCTACCTGGCGGCGCGCGACGACAAGACCCTGGCCGCCGCCTACGAGCTCGGCCGACGGGCGCTGCAGCAGGAGGTCAGCCTGCTGGCGATCGTCGAGCGTCACGTGGAGCTGGTGTTCGCGGTATCGCAGGACGTGCGGATCGAGGCGCCGATCGCCCTCGAGTTCCTGTTGCAGACGCTGGTGCCGCTCGACATCGCGACTCGCGGCTTCCTCGACCACACCCGGCGCTACGCGCAGGAGCGGGCGCGCGCCGAGCGGCTGGCGGACCGGGACAAGTTCCGCACCGCCATGGTCAATTCGCTGCAGGAGGGCTTTTTCGTCGCCGACCACGAGGGCTCGATCGTCGAGATGAACGACGCCTTCATCGAGATCGTCGGGTACCCGGCGGCGGATCTGCCCTACCGGTGGCCGCACCCGTGGCTCGTCGACACCCAGGGCGCCCGCGAACAGCAGGCGCTGGTCCGAAGCATCGGCAGCACCGGATACGAGACCCCAGTCCGGCATCGTGACGGCCATCTGGTGTGGGTGATGGTGAGCATCAACGCGGTCAAGGAATCGGGCAGTGACGAGGACATGTTCGTCGGCACGATCCGCGACGTCACCGCCGAACGGGCGTTTGCCGCAAGGGAAAGCGCCGTGCTGCGGCTGGCCACCGCGGTGTCGGTGGCCCGCAGCGTGGACGAGCTGCTGTCGATGACGCTGGACGAGTGCAGCGCGGCCATCGACGTCAAGCGCGTGGTGGCCGTGACCTGGCCGACCGGCGAGGGGGTGCCGACCGTCCAGGCCGCCGGCGAGCCGGTGCAGACGTCGTGGCGGGAGCTCGATCCGTGGTTGCGCCAGACGTTCCAGGACGCGCGCCAGCAGTTGCCGCTGACCGCCAAGCCGATCGAGCGGCCCGAAAACTCTGGCAAGGCACACGGTTTGGTCGCGGTCCTGTCGGGCGCCGGGGACCTCGCCTTGTGGCTGGAGCTGTCCGCGCCGCGCTACATCAGCGCCGAGGACCGCCTGCTGGTCACGGTGCTGATCGGCCACCTGAGCCTGGCGATGCAGCACGTTCGCCAATTCGAGAGCGCCCGCGAAACGTCGCTGACGCTGCAGCGCGCCATGTTGCCGCCGGTGCAGCCGCCGCCGGGATTCGCGGTGCGCTACGAGCCCGCGGTGCTGCCCCTGCAGATCGGCGGCGACTGGTATGACGTGTTGCCGGTCGGCGATCACCGCATCGCGATCGTCGTCGGCGACTGTGTGGGCCGCGGCCTGCCGGCCGCGGCGGTCATGGGGCAACTGCGCAGCTCGGCGCGGGCGCTGCTGATCAACGGGGCGGAGCCCGCGCTGCTGCTCGAACAGCTGGATTCGGCGGCGTCACTGATTCCGAATGCCTACTGCACCACCGTCTTCCTGGGAATCCTGGACACCGAGTCCGGCGTGCTGCAGTACAGCAATGCCGGGCACATGCCCGCCGTGCTGGTCGGCCCGCGACCGGGGATGACCCGCCTGCTCGACGATGCCGCGTCGGTGCCCCTGGCCGTGCGTCACCACACGCCGCGACCGCAGGGCACCCGGGTGCTGCCGCCCGGCTCCACCTTGCTGCTGTACACCGACGGGCTGGTGGAGCGCAAGCGCGAGTCTATCGATGACGGAATCGCGCGCGCTGCAGCCGTTTTGACGCGGACCACGGACCTTCCCGTGGACAGCGTCGCCGACGTGGTACTTCGCGAGCTGGCCCCCGCCGCGGGCTACGATGAC
>NZ_LZKC01000101.1:0-15812 GCF_001672685.1 Mycobacterium sp. E2462 | reverse complement strand
AGGTCGTGCAGCCCCAGCACCGCGGTGATGCGTCCCGGCGCGGCGTCGACGTCGTCGACCGTGCTGACCGCGGAGTTGATGCCCGCGTCCGCCCGGGCGACCGCCACGGCGGCGCCGCCGGTCGACGAGCCGTCCCGCCCGGCGAGCAGGACCCCCGAGCCGTGCGGCGCCAGCGCCGCGGTGAAACGCGCCACGCTGGCGCCCTGGTTGCCGGCGTCCGGGGCCAGCGCGCCGCCGGTGACGACGAGCGCGGCGTTGGCCGGCCCCAGGTGCTCGGTCGGCTGGTAGGTGATGAACCCGGTGTCGCGCAGCGCCGCGAGCACGGTGGCCCGCTGCGTGTCGTCGACGGGCGGCACCGCCGGATTCGGGTTGGCCAGCAGGGCGATGCCCAACAGGTCACCGGCCTGCGACCCCTGGTCGACGAGCTTGGTGCTCAACTGCTGCCCGGCGGGCAGGATCGACGAGTTCACCACGGTCAGCAATTTCTCCGCCGAGTTGGCCTCGACGAACTCCGCGGTCAGCACGGTCGACGACGTCGACGCCGCGCCGGGACGCATCACCGCGGTGCTGGGGCTGCACGACCTGCTCAACGGCGGTCACGTGGGGCAATACGGCACCGGCCACGGTGCCGCTTCGCTCACAGTCGCCCAATAACTGTGCCGTAGCGGGCGTGTTCGCCGCGGCTTGGCGCCGCTGATGTTAGGGTGGGTTTCCGTGGGTCGGCAGGCCCAACTAGTTATTCGCTAGATGAATCGACGCCCTGCCCGTCTTCACGGAGGTCGCCAGTGCGCAAGCACCCGCAATCCGCTACCAAGCACCTCTTTGTCAGCGGCGGCGTCGCGTCCTCGCTGGGCAAGGGGCTCACGGCGAGCAGCCTCGGTCAGCTCCTGACCGCCCGCGGGTTGCATGTCACGATGCAGAAATTGGACCCGTACCTCAACGTCGACCCGGGCACCATGAACCCGTTCCAGCACGGGGAGGTGTTCGTCACCGAGGACGGCGCCGAAACCGACCTCGACGTCGGCCATTACGAGCGGTTCCTGGACCGCGACCTGTCCGGCTCGGCGAATGTCACTACCGGACAGGTGTATTCGACGGTCATCGCGAAGGAGCGCCGCGGCGAGTACCTCGGCGACACCGTCCAGGTCATCCCGCACATCACCGACGAGATCAAGCGGCGCATCGTGGCGATGGCCGAGCCGGACGCCGACGGTCACCGCCCCGACGTCGTCATCACCGAGATCGGTGGCACCGTCGGCGATATCGAATCCCAACCGTTCCTGGAGGCCGCGCGGCAGGTCCGCCACGACCTGGGCCGGGAGAACGTCTTCTTCCTGCACGTGTCGCTGGTGCCCTACCTGGCGCCCTCGGGCGAGCTCAAGACCAAACCCACGCAGCACTCGGTGGCCGCGCTGCGCAGCATCGGTATCACGCCCGACGCGCTGATCCTGCGCAGCGACCGCAACGTCCCCGAGGCGCTGAAGGACAAGATCGCGCTGATGTGTGACGTCGACATCGACGGCGTCATCTCCACGCCGGACGCGCCGTCCATCTACGACATCCCGAAGGTGTTGCACCGCGAGGAGCTGGACGCGTACGTGGTGCGCCGGTTGAACCTGCCGTTCCGCGACGTCGACTGGACCGAGTGGGACGACCTGCTGCGCCGCGTGCACGAGCCGCACGAGACGGTCCGAATCGCGTTGGTGGGCAAGTACGTTGAGCTGTCCGACGCGTACCTGTCGGTCACCGAGGCGCTGCGCGCCGGCGGCTTCTCGCACCACGCCAAGGTCGAGATGGTGTGGGTGGCCTCCGACGACTGCGGGACAACCGCCGGCGCGGCCGCCGCGCTGGGCGACGTGCACGGCGTGCTGATTCCCGGCGGGTTCGGCATTCGCGGCATCGAGGGCAAGATCGGCGCCATTCGGCACGCCCGCGCCCGCGGGCTACCGGTGCTGGGGCTGTGCCTGGGCCTGCAGTGCATCGTGATCGAGGCCGCGCGCTCGGTGGGGCTCACCGAGGCCAACTCCGCGGAGTTCGAACCGGACACCCCCGACCCTGTCATCTCCACGATGGCCGACCAGGAGCACATCGTGGCCGGGGAGGCCGACCTGGGCGGCACCATGCGGTTGGGCGCCTATCCCGCGGTGCTCGAGCCGGATTCCCTTGTGGCCAAGGCGTATCAGGCCACCGAGGTGTCCGAGCGGCACCGGCACCGCTACGAGGTCAACAACAGCTATCGCGACAAGATCGCCGAGAGCGGCCTGCGCTTCTCGGGCACCTCGCCCGACGGTCACCTGGTGGAGTTCGTCGAATATCCGCCCGAGGTGCACCCATTCATCGTCGGCACCCAGGCGCACCCGGAGCTCAAGAGCCGGCCCACCCGCCCGCACCCGCTGTTCGCCGCGTTCATCGGTGCGGCCCTGGACTACCAGTCGGGCGAGCTGCTGCCGGTCGAATTCGCCGAGCACGCGTCCAACGGCACCCCGCATCGAGACAACGCGCAGCGGCAGCTATCCGAGCCCGCGGCCCGTGGCTGATCACGTCTTCGAGACGACGGCGTCCGAAACGCTCTACACCGGAGCCATTTTCGCGTTGCGCCGCGATAGGGTCCGGATGCCCGGCGGGAACGTCGCCACCCGCGAGGTGCTCGAGCACTTCGGCGCCGTGGGCGTGGTCGCCCGCAACGACGACGGCGAGATCCCGATGGTCTACCAATACCGCCACGCGCTGGGCCGGCGCCTGTGGGAGCTGCCCGCCGGCCTGCTCGACGTGGGCGGCGAGCCGGCGCACCTGACCGCGGCCCGCGAGCTCGAAGAGGAGGTCGGGCTGCGGGCACGCACCTGGCAGGTGCTCGTCGACCTCGACACCGCCCCGGGTTACAGCGACGAGTCGGTGCGCATCTACCTGGCCACCGACCTGACGGAGGTTGACCGTCCCGCCGCGCACGACGAAGAAGCCGACATGACGCTGCGCTGGGTGCGCCTCGACGACGCGGTGAGCATGGTGTTCGCGGGTGAGGTCGTCAATTCCCTTGCGGTGTCCGGCATTCTGGCTGCCCACGCCGTGCAGACCGGCGTCGCGCAACCCCGTCCGGTGGACACCGTCTGGCGGGACAAGCCCACCCGGTTCGGCGCCCGCAAGGCCGCGCAGTGACGACGGTGGAGCTGGACCACCAACTCCAGGGCTACCTCGACCACCTGACCATCGAGCGGGGCGTGGCGGCCAACACCCTGAGCTCCTACCGCCGCGACTTGCGGCGCTATAGCAAGCACTTGGTGGATCGCGGCATTTACGACCTGGCCAAGGTGGGCGAGAACGACGTCAGCGACTTCCTGGTGGCGCTGCGGCGGGGCGACCCGGACACCGGCGCCGCGGCCCTGTCGGCGGTGTCGGCGGCGCGGGCCCTGATCGCGGTGCGCGGTTTGCATCGGTTCGCGGCGGCCGAAGGGCTGGCCGAGCTCGACGTGGCGCGGGCGGTCCGGCCGCCGACGCCGGGGCGTCGGCTGCCGAAAAGCCTGACCCTCGACCAGGTGTTGGCCCTGCTGGAGGCGGCCGGCGGCGAGAGCCCCGCCGACGGGCCGCTGACCCTGCGCAACCGCGCGCTGCTGGAGCTGCTGTACTCCACGGGCGCCCGGATCTCCGAGGCCGTCGGCCTCGACGTCGACGACGTCGACACGCAGGCCAGATCCGTGCTGCTGCAAGGCAAGGGCGGCAAGCAGCGGCTGGTGCCCGTCGGGCGCCCGGCGGTGCACGCGCTGGACGCCTACCTGGTGCGCGGCCGCACCGAGCTGGCCCGCCGCGGCCGGGGCACGCCCGCGATCTTCCTCAACGCGCGCGGCGGGCGGTTGTCGCGGCAGAGCGCGTGGCAGGTGTTGCAGGACGCCGCCGACCGCGCCGGCATTACCTCCGGGGTCTCGCCGCACATGCTGCGGCACTCCTTCGCCACCCACCTGCTCGAGGGCGGGGCCGACGTGCGTGTCGTGCAGGAATTACTGGGCCACGCCTCGGTGACCACCACGCAGATCTACACCATGGTGACGGTGCACGCGCTGCGCGAGGTGTGGGCCGGGGCGCACCCCCGCGCGCAGTAGACGTCGCCGGGCGGTGCGATCGGCCGCTCAGCCCAGGTATTCCGACTCCAGCACCAGGTCGGAGACCAGCGACTGGTATTCCAGGTGCGCCTTGTGCTCGACGGTGTTCCATGACGTGCCCTGCTGGCGGCGCATGTATTCGCGATACTTCGGCGCCCCGGGCACCCGGACGTTGTCGGCGACGACCAGCGACCCCGGATGCAGCCAACCCCGCGCCAGGATGCTCGACAGGTCGTCCAGATAGGCGTCCTTGTCGTGGTCGAGGAACACGAAATCCAGTGCGCCGGAAGCGAAGCCATGATTGGTGGCCAGCTCGTCGAGGGTCCGGCCGCCGTCGCCGATGGTGCCCACCACGCAGGTCACCCGATCGGCGACGCCGGCGTGCGCCCAGATCTGGCGGGCGTTGGCCGCGTTGGCCTCGGCGAGCTCGACCGACACCACCTGTGCGTCCGGTGCGGCCCGGGCGATGCGCAGCGCGCCGTAGCCGCAGTAGGTGCCCAGCTCCAGGGCGAGACGCGGATCGGCGCGGCGCACGGCCGCGTCCAAGATCTGCCCCTTCTCGTCGCCGACGTTGATCAGCAGCGACTCCTCGTAGGCGAACTTGTCGATGGTGGCGAGGGCGTCGTCGACGTCGCCCGGCCGGGCGTGACGCAGGACGTAGTCGACCGCGGCGGCCTCGCGGCCGTCGCCGATCTGGCCGGTCGTGGTGATGTTGCGCGAGCCGAGGGCCATCCGCCAGAACGACCACCGCAGCAGGGGAACCCGTCGCTTGAGATCCATAGGCCCAACCCTAGGCCTCACCAGCCGGCCGCCGGCAGCCGCGACTGGTGCTGTTGTGACGGGTGTGAAAGCTCTGCCGGAAACTGCGTCGAAAAGGCTTTTTGTGCGCATATCGGCTGGTCGATTGCCTGCGGGTCGCCCGGTTTCGTCGCGTCGACCCGTTAGACTTTCCTGCGATGTTCACCTTCCGAACACCCCCGCCATGACCGATCAGCCGGACAGCGGCGTCGAGCTCGGGCTGACCGGGCGGCCGCCTCGGGCGATCCCCGAGCCGCAGCCGCGCACCTCGCACGGCCCGGCCAAAGTCGTCGCGATGTGCAACCAAAAGGGCGGGGTCGGGAAGACCACCTCGACGATCAACCTCGGCGCCGCGCTCGCCGAATACGGGCGCCGGGTGCTGCTGGTGGACATGGATCCGCAGGGCGCGCTGTCCGCGGGTCTCGGCGTCCCGCACTACGAGCTGGAAAAGACGATCCACAACGTGCTGGTGGAGCCGCGCGTGTCGATCGATGACGTGCTGATCCAGAGCCGGGTCCGATACATGGACCTCGTACCCAGCAACATCGACCTGTCGGCCGCGGAGATCCAGCTGGTCAACGAGGTGGGGCGCGAGCAGACGCTGGGCCGGGCGCTGCACCCGGTGCTGGACCGCTACGACTACGTGCTGATCGACTGCCAGCCGTCGCTGGGGCTGCTCACGGTCAACGGGCTGGCCTGCGCCGACGGCGTGGTGATCCCCACCGAGTGCGAGTTCTTCTCGTTGCGCGGCCTGGCGCTGTTGACCGACACCGTGGACAAGGTCCGCGACCGCCTCAACCCCAAGCTGGAGATCAGCGGCATCCTGCTCACCCGGTACGACCCGCGCACGGTCAACGCCCGCGAGGTGATGGCCCGCGTCGTGGAACGCTTCGGCGACCTGGTCTTCGACACGGTCATCACCCGGACGGTCCGGTTCCCGGAGACCAGCGTGGCCGGCGAGCCGATCACCACCTGGGCTCCGAAGTCGGCCGGCGCCGCCGCCTACCGCGCACTGGCCCGCGAGTTCATCGACCGTTTCGGCGCGTGACGGGCGCCCACAACGGCTCAGCCGCCGGCGAGGCGCCTGCCCAGACCGGCTTTCAGGTCCGCCTCACCAATTTCGAGGGGCCGTTCGACCTGCTGCTGCAGCTGATCTTCGCGCATCGGCTCGACGTCACCGAGGTCGCGCTACACCAGGTCACCGACGACTTCATCGCCTACACCCGCGAGATCGGCGCCCGGCTGGACCTGGAGGAGACGACCGCGTTTCTGGTGGTCGCGGCCACGCTGCTGGACCTCAAGGCCGCCCGGCTGCTACCCGCCGGGCAGGTCGACGACGAGGAGGACCTGGCGCTGCTGGAGGTGCGCGACCTGCTCTTCGCGCGGCTGCTGCAGTACCGGGCGTTCAAGCACGTCGCGGAGATGTTCGCCGAGCTGGAGGCGACCGCGCTGCGCAGTTACCCGCGCGCGGTGTCGCTGGAGGACCGGTTCACCGAGCTGCTGCCCGAGGTGATGTTGGGCGTCGACGCCGAACGGTTCGCCCAGATCGCCGCAATCGCGTTCAGTCCGCGGCCCGCGCCCACCGTCGGCCTGGGGCACCTGCACGAGGTCGCGGTGTCGGTGCCCGAGCAGGCCCGCAAGCTGCTCGAGTTCCTCGAAGCGCGGGGCAGCGGCCAGTGGGCCACGTTCTCCGAGCTGGTCGCCGACTGCGGCGCACCCATGGAGGTGGTCGGCCGGTTCCTGGCGCTGCTCGAACTGTATCGCTCGCGGGCGGTAGCATTCGACCAGTCGGAGCCGCTGGGCGTGCTCCAGATTTCGTGGACCGGTGAGCGTCCGATGAGCGAAGCCTTGGTAGAAGTGCGGGACGAATAGATGAGTGAAGAGCTGTCCGACGTCGATCTCGACTCGGATCTCGCCGGCATCCCCGACATCGCCGAGGCGGCGCCCATGGACGCCGAGGAGCTCGGGTCGGTGCTGGAGGCGCTGCTGCTGGTCGTGGACACCCCGGTCGGCGTCGAGACGCTGGGCGCGGTCACCGGGCAGCCGGTGTACCGCATCGCGGCCCGGCTGCAGCAGATGGCCGAGGAACTCGCGGCCCGCGACAGCGGCATCGAGCTGCGGCAGACGGGCGAGGGCTGGCGCCTGTACACCCGCGCGCGGTTCGCGCCGTACGTCGAGAAGCTGCTGCTGGACGGCGCGCGCTCCAAGCTCACCCGGGCCGCGCTCGAGACGCTGGCCGTGGTCGCCTACCGCCAGCCGGTCACCCGCGCGCGGGTGAGCGCCGTGCGCGGCGTCAACGTGGACGCCGTCATGCGCACGCTGCTCGCCCGCGGGTTGATCACCGAGGCGGGGGTCGACGACGACACCGGGGCGGTCACCTTCGCCACCACCGAATTGTTCCTGGAGCGCTTGGGATTGACGTCGCTGGCCGATCTGCCCGACATCGCGCCGCTGCTGCCCGACGTCGACACGATCGAAGACCTCAGCGAATCCCTGGACAGCGAACCGCGTTTCGTCAAGCTGTCGGGCGGTCGGGCGTCCGACGACGCGCCGACCTTCGACGTGGATCGGGATTGATGGTCGACGAAGCGCAGGGCGTGCGGCTGCAGAAGGTGTTGTCCCAAGCCGGGATTGCCTCGCGACGTGCCGCCGAGAAGATGATCATCGACGGCCGCGTGGAGGTCGACGGGCAGGTGGTGACCGAGCTGGGCACCCGTGTCGACCCGGACGTCGCGGTGATCCGCGTCGACGGCGCCCGGGTGGCGCTCGACGAGTCGCTGGTCTACCTGGCGCTGAACAAGCCGCGCGGCATGCACTCCACGATGTCCGACGACCGGGGGCGGCCGTGCATCGGCGACCTGGTCGAGCGGCGGGTTCGCGGCACCAAGAACCTGTTCCACGTCGGGCGGTTGGACGCCGACACGGAGGGGCTGATCCTGTTGACCAACGACGGTGAGCTGGCGCACCGGCTGATGCACCCGTCGCACGAGGTGGCCAAGACGTACCTGGCGACGGTGACCGGCACGGTCCCGCGCGGGGTCGGCAAGAAGCTGCGCGCCGGAATCGAATTGGACGACGGGCTGGCCCGGGTCGACGACTTCGCGCTCGTGGACGCGATTCCGGGCAAGACGCTGGTGCGGGTGACCTTGCACGAGGGGCGTAACCGCATCGTGCGGCGGCTGTTGGCGGCGGCGGGCTTTCCCGTGGAGGCGTTGGTGCGCACCGACATCGGGCCGGTGGCGCTGGGCAAGCAGCGCCCCGGCAGCCTGCGGGCCCTGAGCCAGGGCGAGGTCGGCCAGCTGTACAAGGCGGTGGGACTGTGAGCGACGACGTGGTGATCGCCATCGACGGGCCCGCCGGTACCGGAAAGTCTTCCGTGTCAAGGGGATTGGCCGCCGAGTTGGGCGCCCGGTACCTCGACACCGGGGCGATGTACCGGATGGTGACGCTGGCGGTGTTGCGGGCGGGGGCCGACCCGGCGGACGCCGAGGCCGTCGGGCGGATCGGGTCGGCGGCGCGGATATCGGTCGACTACGACCCGGCCGGGGACCGGTATTTGCTTGAGGATGAGGATGTTTCGGCCGAGATCCGCGGTGACGAGGTCACCCGGGCCGTCTCGGCGGTGTCGTCGGTTCCCGCGGTGCGCACCCGGCTCGTCGGGCTGCAGCGGTCGATGGCCGAGGGGCCGGGCACCGTCGTCGTCGAGGGCCGCGACATCGGCACCGTCGTGTTGCCCGACGCCCCCGTGAAGATCTTCCTGACCGCGTCGGCCGAGACCCGCGCCCGGCGCCGCAACGACCAGAACGTGGCGGCGGGGTTGGCCGACGACTACGAGGGCGTGTTGGCCGATGTCCGCCGCCGCGACCACCTGGACTCCACCCGGGCGGTGTCGCCGCTGCGCGCCGCCGACGACGCGGTCGTGGTCGACACCAGCGAGATGACCGAGCAGCAGGTGATCACCCACGCGGTCGAGCTGGTGCAGCAACGAAGCGGAGCGATGCGGTGAGCCAGGACGGCACCTGGAGCGACGAAAGCGACTGGGAGTACGGCGAATCCGGCGGCGACGAGCTGCCGGAGGCGGGGCCCGCGCCGGTGGTGGCCGTGGTGGGCCGGCCCAACGTCGGCAAGTCGACGTTGGTGAACCGGATCCTGGGCCGGCGCGAGGCGGTGGTGCAGGACGTTCCCGGGGTGACGCGCGACCGGGTGTCCTACGAGGCGCTGTGGACCGGGCGCCGGTTCATGGTGCAGGACACCGGCGGCTGGGAGCCCGACGCGAAGGGCCTGCAGCAGTTGGTGGCCGAACAGGCGTCGGTGGCCATGCGCACGGCCGACGCGGTGATCCTGGTGGTCGACGCGACGGTCGGTGCGACGTCGGCCGACGAGGCCGCCGCCCGGATTCTGTTGCGCTCGGGCAAGCCGGTCTTCCTGGCCGCCAACAAGGTCGACAACGACAAGGCGGAGGCCGACGCCGCGGCGCTGTGGTCGCTGGGGCTGGGGGAGCCGCACGCCATCAGCGCGATGCACGGCCGCGGCGTGGCCGATCTGCTCGACGAGGTGCTGGCCGCGCTGCCGGAGGTCTCCGAGGTGGCGCCCGCGCCGGGCGGTCCGCGGCGGGTGGCGCTGGTCGGCAAGCCCAATGTCGGCAAGAGCTCGCTGCTGAACAAGCTTGCGGGGGACCAGCGTTCGGTGGTGCACGACGTCGCCGGGACGACGGTGGACCCGGTGGACTCGCTGATCGAGCTGGGGGACCGGGTGTGGCGGTTCGTCGACACCGCGGGGCTGCGGCGCAAGGTGGGGCAGGCCAGCGGGCACGAGTTCTACGCCTCGGTGCGCACCCACTCGGCCATCGACGCGGCCGAGGTGGTGGTGGTGCTGATCGACGGTTCGCAGCCGCTGACCGAACAGGACCAGCGGGTGCTGACCATGGTCATCGAGGCCGGGCGGGCGCTGGTGTTGGCGTTCAACAAGTGGGACCTGGTCGACGAGGACCGGCGCGAGCTGCTGGAGCGCGAGATCGACCGCGAACTGGTGCAGCTGCGTTGGGCGCCGCGGGTCAACATCTCCGCCAAGACCGGCCGCGCAGTGCAGAAGCTGGTGCCGGCCATGGAGACCGCGCTGGCGTCGTGGGACGCCCGGATCGCGACCGGGCCGCTGAACGCCTGGCTCAAGGAGGTGGTGGCGGCGACGCCGCCGCCGGTGCGGGGCGGCAAGCAGCCGCGGATCCTGTTCGCCACGCAGGCCACCGCCCGCCCGCCGACGTTCGTGTTGTTCACCACCGGGTTCCTGGAGGCCGGGTATCGGCGGTTCCTGGAGCGACGGCTGCGCGAGGCATTCGGCTTCGAGGGGTCGCCGATCCGGATCAACGTACGGGTGCGGGAGAAGCGCGGGGCGCGACGGCGCTGAATCGGGTGTGCCTTGCGGGGCCGGCGTCTTCCCGGGGGCGGGCCGGTCGTATGTCTGTCTCCCCGGCGTGTGGGCGTCTGTCTCCCCGGCCCCCGGGCGCGACTTTCCCGGGCCCTGGGCGCCTCCCCCCGGCCCCCGGCCGCCTCTCTGCCAGGACATGACCGAAGTGCCCGCCTCATAGCGACAACGCGTGCCGGTGCCACGCGTCGCTGCCCGTCCGCCGCGGTTGTCGCTGTGAGGCGGGCACCCGACATGCCAGATGGGGAGCCGGGGCCGCGGAGGTGAAGCGGCCTCGCGCGCATGCGGTAGGCTTTCGACCTGCTGCCGGTGATGCCGGCGGCTGCGGGCTGTGGCGCAGTTTGGTAGCGCACTTGACTGGGGGTCAAGTGGTCGCAGGTTCAAATCCTGTCAGCCCGACAAGACAACGTGGACAGCGACGTTGAGCGCGGCCCATTGGTCATGCGAACCCTTCATCCACGAGTATCGCGCCCTCGTGGGTGATGACATGGACTTGCCCTGACCCACCGGCGACGCGGCACCAACTCAGCGTTTCGACGTATCCCTGGCGCAATCTCATGTCGAAGCCTCCGTACATCCCCGGTATCGCGAACCAGACCCGCTGGGCGGGGGCTTCATGAAAGACCTCCACAGAGGGATAGCGCAGAATCTTTCGGAGGTAGCGGTCGGGGTAAAGCTCCTGTACGCGGCCATCAATGACCTGAGCCAGGTTCGTGTCGAGTGCGCGGATGCGTGCGGGTCTCAGCGGTGATGGAGGCGGAAGCAGAAGCTGACGGAGATCGTCGGGGTGATCGTGCTCCACTGCGATGTCGTACGCGGTACGTCCGTGTGCCTCTTTCAGCGATCGCAGCGCGCCGCGTTCGATCAGCTCGGAGACGACGTCCGTCGGTGCTCCATGCCAGGCCGCTTGATGCAGAACCGTGAATAACGATTTGCCGCCGGGCCGCCATTGGTTCGCGTCGACCTGATGGTTCGTGTCGGGCGGGTGGCTGGGCTCGTCGAGCATGTTGAGGACCGTCGACCAGTCACCGACCTTCGCCGCATCGGCCAGACGGTTCCACGACTGCATCGCCGGACCATCTACTAAGGACTGGTCCAGGATGCCGTGCCACGCCAATGCCTCCTGCATGGAGCGAGATTACGTTTGGGTGGACGTCAGAATCTGCTGTTCGACCACGCAGGGCGGCAACAGTGATAGGCCGCATCGAGCCACGGACTCCGGTCGCCACTTGGGAGGGCGCGCTTCGCCACTCGCTAGTGCGCGTGCAGCTCCCAAGTTTGGCGGCAACTCGCGGCGATGAACACCACCGACGTCCCCGGTGCCGGTCAGCGTTCGTCGGGCGGGTCTCTCTGAATCAGGCGTTGCGCGTCGTCGAAGAGCGACTCTTCTGCGATGCGGGTCGCTACGAGCGCTGCCACCGCGGTGGCGGCGAGCTGCATGTACATCACCACGATTTGATAGCGGATCGCGGTGAGCGGATTGATGCCTGCCAGAATCAGTCCGGTCATGGCGCCGGGCAGGCTGATCAGCCCAACGACCTTCGTCGAATCGATGGCGGGAATCAACGCGGTGCGCAGGGCGGAGCGTTGGTAGGGCAGGATCGCTTGTCGCCCGGATTGGCCTAGGGATAGGCGGGCTTCGATGGCTGGCTGCGAGTGGCGAACTTCTTGGTCGAGCCGCCCCAACGCGCTTCCCGCCGCCAGCATGGCCGACGAGACAATCATGCCGCCAACCGGAACAATCACGCGGGTCTCGGCAGCGATGACGCGTCCGGCCAACAGCGTTCCGAGGGTGAAGACTGTGCTGGTGGCGACGCCGCTGGTGGCGGCGACCCTGGCCTGGGGCAGTTGCGGAGCGCGGCGGCCGGCGACCTGCCCGGCGATCACCACCATCCCCGTTACCCATCCGGCCGCGCCGAGCAGACGCGTCTGCTGAAACAAGACCCGAAGAAGTGCGCCGGCTGCGACCAGCTGCACGGCGGCGCGGGTGGCAGCGACGACGATCTCCCGCGTCAGACCCAGCCGCCGCCGATAGGCGATAGTTCCGGCGACCGTGACCAACAACAGCGATACGACCACGCCGCCCCAGGTCGGGACGGCCGGCGCCGAAGTGGCCAGCACGACAAGGGCGGACGCGGGCCGCCGAAATCGCAGGCGACGAGATCCACCCGGCTGAAGACTCACCCCCGCCGCCCACAGTTTCATCGAATGAAGGCCCACGCCGGTCACTTTGACCGCTACCAGCCCAAGCGGCAGAGCCACCCAGGTCCACCGCCGGCGGGGTCGGAGTTCGCAGCGCTTGACCTCGTTATCAAGCCGCCGGGGGCCGCCGGGTAGCGCGACGTCATAGCCGAGACGGTCCAGCGCCGCACGCAGCCTCTGGATCTCCGGCGGCGCCTCTGTCGCGCCGCGCTGCGGATTCAATAACGTGTGCGTAAGCCCGCCGAGGATCTTGTTCACCACGCCGTTCTGAACGCGAGCAGAACCAGCGCGTGAAGCATGCGAGCCGCCCGGGACGTTCTGGGCCCTGGCAATCGCTGACAGAACGGCTTCGGTATCGCATTCTCGGGGCGCGTACCAGATCACTACAGATGCGGTACGCGGATATGCGCGCACCGCACGCACACCGGTCACCGTGGCGACCATCTCCTCGATGCTTGCGGCCAGGGCCGAATCGTGCTGAAATCCCATGGCCTGCACTCGCATCCGCCCCGCCGCAGCGGAGACAACTGTCGGTCTGAGGCGAGGTTCAGTGCTCTGCATCGGCAGCCTCCGCGGGCCTGAATTCTGGCTGAGCCGCCGTCGGTGAACTTTGGTTATCGATGCGCTCCGCGGCCTCGGCGACGACGTCGGCGACCGCTAGTCGCGCCCGCGCGGCGCTTACCTCGGCCTCGCGCGCAACGCGCAGACCCCAAGCCGTCACGGAAACGGATGCCGCGCGTAGCGGGTTCTTCGCCGCCACCTTGCGTAACCCTTCATAGGCCACCGCTCCGACCACCCCGGTAACCACGGTGGGTGCCGCCTTCGCTAAGACCCCCTGCCACACCATCGCGCTCGCTCCTTCCCATTGGTCCCTCCACCATTTCCAGGTTCTCTACGGCGTTGCCAGCCAGCGACCGTCGGCCGCCACTTCACAAAGGGCACCTCCTGCGACAAGTCGCCCCGGTTGTCGTCTCGATCATGAGGTCGTACACAGATCCAGATCGTCGGGGCAGTGGTGAGTGTTAAGGCGACCTTCGGTCAAGACCAGGATGTGCGCGGCGACGCTCTCGATGAGCGAGTGGTCATGGCTGACCAGAACAACGGTTCCGCCCGCGCAGACTTGGTTGCGTATCAGCGCGCCAATGATCCGGGTTGAGGCGTCGTCGAGCGCCGACGTCGGCTCGTCGAGCAGCAGGATGTCCGGCTCAACCGCCAGCGCCCGTGCGAGACAGACCCGTTGCGCCTCCCCACCGGAGAGTTCCGCGGTTGCGCGCTCGGCGAATTCCGGTGCCAGCCCCACGCGCTCGAGCAATTCGACCGCACCTGCCTCAGGCAAGTCGGGACGTCCGACGCGGACCTCGTCGAGCACTCGGTCGGTCAACAACACCGCGGCTTGCGCCACCAGTCCAATACGCCGCCGCAACGCCAGGACGTCCATCTCGGCGATGGGCACACCGCCGAGCGTCACGCGTCCTGCCGTGGGTTCGATGAGCCGGTTCATCAGTCGGAGCAGTGTCGATTTTCCGGCTCCGCTGGCACCCGTCACCGCGGTGCACCGGCCTGCAGGAATGCTGGCACTCACCTCCGCCAGGAGCGTAGCCGAGCCGCGAGTCACTGTGACCTGCTCGAGCCGGAGACCCTCCATGCGCATCAGCTGTGCACTAGTTCTGCGTAACCACGGAAACAGCGACCAGCCCGCAACCGCCTCTGACGGTTAACGATTCACCTTCGGTCAGGTGTCGCCGGCGCTGCCGCCCAGTGGTCCGAAGCTCAGTGGTCACCTCAAGCCTTGACGTTGTATCCGCGCGGTTATGCCCGCTGACAGCGGCCTCGTGCGGATGGGGGGCGAGTGTGCGCATATGCACGACAGCGTAGAAACGGGCCGCTGAGAAGTCGTTGAGAAAGCCGCGCTCGTTCGGTGCCGCTAATCGACCGATCACAACGCCGACGCCAACGTCGGAAACCGCGGTCATCATGCGGGGCACGCCGCTTGGAGGGCTTGGCCGGCTTTGTGGGTCTGAGCGGCGTAGCCAATGTAGGCGCGCTGGAAGTCCTGGCTCGCTGCCGAGCTGTCGCCCGATCCGTTCTGTAACTGTCCCGAAATGGTCTGGCGCCACACGGCGAGCATTCCTTCATCGAGATTGATCACAGCGTAGGCCTTTTCGCGCAAACCAGAATCGTGGATCTGGTCAGCGTATTGGCGCAGGCGGATTACGCGAGTCTGGTACGCATCCACGAGCTTCTGCGGGTCCTCGACGCCGGTTGGGATGAGATCGCGCATCCGCGCACTCTCGGCTCTCGAGTACTTGAGCATGTCGTTGACGACCGCGCAATCAGGCTTCGGACTCGGCCTCAGGTACAGCCACACCGAAAGGCCGGCCACGGCCAGGACCAGCACGCCAGCGGCCGCCGCGGTGAGCAAGATGCGCCTCGTCGCCACGAGTCATCGCCACAGGCGCGGGTAAACGCGTGGCGGGCTGTCGCTATCGAGGTCAAAGACGGCGTCTATGGCTTGATCCTATTCCTCACTCGCTTTGACAGCGCGCACGGTGGCAGCCAGCAGCACGGGCGGTGTGTCACCCTAGAACCAGTACTCGTCGCGCGGCGCTCGCGATGACGACGAATCCGCGCACTTGGGTCATTCACCTGGCAAATCGCGAAAGCTGCAACCAGCAACCCTCAATAGCGGAACGCCCGCGCGCCGGTGACCGACCAGATCGGCTCCACGTCGCCGTCGCGCACGGCCAGCAGATCCACGCCACCTGCACCGTCGGAAGTGTTGCGCAACAGCGCGATTCGACCGCTTGACTCGTCGACGATCAGTCGCCGATGCACGGCGTAACCCATCGCCGCAGCCCACCGCGACGCCAAGGTGGTCAGCTTCTCTCGGTCCAGGAGGTCACCGGGCGGCGGGTCCGGCGCATCCCGACGCGGACCCAGGAACGTCCAGTTTTCCCTAATGCGCTTGCCCTGCACCACGTTAACGTCGATCCCGGTCATCACTGTCGCATCGGGGAACGTGACGTCCCACAGGTAGGCGAATGCGTCGCCGTCGACCACATACAGGCGCGGGACGAAGACGTTCACTTTGCGGCCTCGATACGCGGTGACGAACGCTTCCTGTTGAGCCGGGCCGATGACGGAATCGAGGTCCGATGCGTTGGCGAACCACTGTACGCAGTCGTCGGTCATCAATTCGTTAGCCAGCGCGGGCTTTTCGTTCCACATGCGGCACCAGCTCGTGGCCAGTTCGATTGCTTCTGCGATATCCATGCCCATCACTGTGGCAACCGTTGGCGA
>NZ_LZKC01000100.1:0-6045 GCF_001672685.1 Mycobacterium sp. E2462 | reverse complement strand
GGCGCCGCAGATCCAGCCGGTCAGGGGCACCAGCGCCGCCAGCGCCACGCACTCGAGCAGCTCCACGGCCCGGCGCGCGACCGGCGAGCAGGCCAGCGTCGGGGCGGCGAAGCCGACGTGTAACGCCGCCCCGGCCAGCGCCGCCGTGGCGGCGGCGAGCCACGGCCCGTGCGCCGGCAATCCCGCGACGGTCGCGGCGAGGCAGCAGGTCCCCGCGCCCGCGAAGAGCGGCGTGCGCGACGCGTCCGCGGCGCAGGCCCGCGCCAGCAGCAGCGCGCCGACGACGGCGGCGAACGCGGCGCCCGAGGGCCGCGGCGCCCCGCCAATCGCGGTAACGACGGCGCCGACGGCCGCCGACGCGGACAACCCGGCCGTCAGGCTGGTCAGCCACGCATCGGCACGAACGGCCCGGCTGGACAGCCGGTTTGGGCTGGTGGCCCCGCCCGGCTGCGGGCGGGCCGTCAACCCGGCCAGCGCGATCGTCGCGCGGGGCGCCACCGCCAGCGCGGCCACCGACGCCAGCGCCGCCACCGAACCCAGGGCCGGTGGCGGCGCCCCGCTGAGCGTCCCGGCCAGCGCGGCCAGGGCCACGAGCACCGCGGTGCAGGCCACCGCGGTCAGCGTGACACCGCCGCGACCCGACAGCCGCGCCGACACCACGGCGGCGACGGCGGCGGCCGCCGCGCCCAGCAAAACCCGGGCGACGACGGCGGCGCCCGGCACCGCCACGAACCCGGCGAGCCCGCCGAACGCCGCCGCCGACACGCCCATCGCCAGCGCGGCGCCCGGGTCGCGGCGGGCCCGGCGCGCGCCGGCCGAGAAGCCGACGGCGACCACCGCCAGCACAGCGGCGGTGCTACCGGCGTCGCGAAACCCGTTGTCGGCAAGGGTGCACCGTGCGACCGCCAGCCCACCGGCGCCGGTGAAGGTCGCGGCCGCCGCGGCGCCGACCGGCCTTCGGAGCCGCCGTCCGGGCGCCGCCGCGAGGGCGTCCGTGACGGCCGCGGCCGCGTCCAGGTAGCGCGGCACCGGCGGCGCCGGCGAGGAGCGGCTCAGGACCAGGACGGCGCCGTCGTCGACGCGGCTTTGCGCCAGCGTCGTCGACGGGTCAAGCGGCGCGGCGCCCGGCGCTGACAGGTTCAGCTGCCGTCCCTCCGGATTTACCGCGGCGCCGCGGCTTCCGAACAGGTCGACGAGCGCCGGGATCAGCGCCGCGACGGAGACTTCCGCGGGCAGGCAGACATCGAGGACCGCGCTGTCGCTGTGCACCGAGACGCGGCGCAGCCCGGCGTCGAACGATTCCATCGGTCCCCCTGTCCGTCGATCCCCGGAAAGGTAGCGGGGTTGCGGCGGAGCGGGTTTCGGTTGTCCACAGGTGACTTGCCGCGCGACACCCGGCTTCCTAACGTCGGCGGCCGGGAAAGGGGCGATATGACCCACGCTTTCACGCCCACGCCGCGGCGGGCGCCGTCTGCGCCGCTGGCGGACATCACCATCGACCCGCCGCCCCCGACGCCGCCGGCGACGCCGGCGGGCCTGCTGGTCCGGGCGGCGCCGATGGCGCTGTCGGTCGCGGGGGTGGCCGTCATGGCGGTGGCGTTCGGGTCGGGAGCGGCCGCCGGCCGCGGCCCGACGTTCCTGGCCTTCCCCGTGCTGATGCTGATGTCGACGGCGCTGGCGGCGGTCACCGGGCGCAGGGCGCGGCGGGGCGGTGGCCTCGACGCCGACCGCGCCGACTACCTCGCCTACCTGGGCCGGCTCGGCGAGTCGGCCGCGGAAACCGCTGCGGCGCAACGCGCGGCGCTGCTGAGCACGCACCCCGAGCCCGCCGCGCTGTGGACGTTGGCCGGTGGCCCGCGCATGTGGGAGCGCGGCGCCACCGACCCTGACTTCTGCCACGCGCGCGTCGGCCTGGCGGCCCGGCCGCTCGCCGGGCGGGTGGCGGCGCCGCAAGCCACCCCGGCGGACCCCGTGACCGCCGACGCCCTGAGCCGCTTCCTCGCCTGCCACGCCACCATCGACGCGCCGGTCAGCGTCGACGCGCTGCGCGGCGCGGTCACCGTCGAGGGTGACCCGGCTGCGGCGCGCGGGCTGCTGCGCGCCGTGGTCTGCCAACTGGCCGTCCTGCACCCGCCCGACCAGCTGCTGATCGCTGCGGCGGCCAGCGACCGTACCCTGGCCCACTGGGAGTGGCTGAAGTGGTTGCCGCACAACCACCATCCCCAGGCCCGCGACGCGCTCGGTGCGGCGCGCATGGTGTACGCGGGTACCGCGGAGGCCGGCCGGGCGCTGGCCGGACTGCCCGCCGGGCGCGTTCTGGTGATCACCGACCTCGACGACGACGGTGCCACCGACGCGCTCGCGGGGGTCGCGACCCTCACGGTCGGTCCGGGACGCGCCGGGGAACAGTTGGTGATCAGGCAGCGCGGCGAGGCGATCGGCGTCGAATGTCCGGATGGGATGGCGCTGTACGACGCTCTGGTCTGCGCGCGGCGGCTGGCCCGGTACCGGATCGGCGCGGCGCGGCACCAGGATTGGCTCCGGCTTGCCGGCATCGGGGACGCGCAGCGGTTCGATCCGCGGACGTTGTGGCGCACCGTTTCACCCGCGGACCGGCTGCGGGCGCCGATCGGGACCGATGCCGCGGGCGCGCCGCTCGAACTCGACATCAAGGAGCCGGCCGAGCGGGGCCTGGGCCCGCACGGGCTGTGCGTGGGCGCGACCGGTTCCGGCAAGTCGGAGCTGCTGCGCACGATCGCCTTGGGCATGATGGCGCGCAACCCGCCCGACGTGCTCAACGTGTTGCTCGTCGACTTCAAGGGTGGCGCAACGTTTCTCGATTTCGCCGACAGCCCGCAGGTGGCCGCGGTCATCACCAACCTCGCCGACGACGCCCCGCTGGTGGAACGCATGCGGGCGGCCCTGGCCGGCGAGCTGAACCGGCGCCAGCAGCTGCTGCGCGACGCGGGCTGCGACGGCGTCGCGGCCTACGAACGGGCGCGCCGCGCCGGTGCGGGGCGACCCACGTTGCCGACGCTGTTCGTCATCGTCGACGAGTTTTCCGAATTGCTCAGCCAGCACCCGGATTTCGCCGATACCTTCGTGGCGATCGGCCGGCTGGGCCGCTCGCTCGGCGTCCACCTGCTGCTGGCCAGTCAGCGCCTCGACGAGGGGCGCCTGCGGGGGTTGGACGCGCACCTGTCCTATCGGATTTGCCTGAAGACGCTGTCGGCCGCGGACTCCCGCGCCGTGCTGGGCTGTGCCGACGCCTACCAGCTGCCCAACACCCCGGGCGCCGGCTTCATGCGCGTCGGCGCCGCCGACCCGATCCGCTTCCACGCGGCGTCGGTGTCCGGGCCCGCGCCGTCAGCCGCGCCGGCGCGGCCGTCAGCCGCCGCCGTGGCGCGGGTGTTCCGCACCGCTGCGTGCGGCGCGATCACGCGGGCCGCCGCGACGGTCGAACCGCCGCCGGCGACCGTCCTGCGGGCGGTCCTGGACCGGCTGGCCGGCCATGGGCCGCCCGCGCATCCGGTGTGGTTGCCGCCGTTGGGTTCCGCGCCGGCCCTGCACACCCTGCTGGGCGATGGCGCGTCCGGCGCCGCGGGTCTGGTCGTCCCGCTCGGGCTCGTGGACCGGCCGTACGAGCAGCGTCGCACGCCGTTGTCGGTCGACCTGTCCGGGGGCGCCGGCAACGTGGCGATCGTCGGTGCCCCCCAATCGGGCAAGTCGACCGCAGTGCGCACCCTGATCACGGCGCTGGCCGCGACCCACGACCCGCGCCTGGTGCAGTTCTACTGCCTGGATCTGGGCGGCGGCGCGCTGGCGTCGGCGCAGAGCCTGCCGCACGTGGGCGCCGTCGTGGGCCGCGCCGATCCGCGGCGGGCGGCGCGGGTGGTCGCCGAATGCGAGGCCGTGATCCGGTCGCGGGAGGCCGCCTTCGCCGAGCGCGGCATCGTATCGATCGGGCAATACCGCCGCATGCGGGCGCCGTCGGATGGCGACGCCTTCGGCGACCTGTTCCTGGTCATCGACGGCTGGGGTAGCGTGCGGGCGGAGTTCGAGGCGCTCGAGGCGCCGGTCACCGCGATTGCGACGCAAGGGCTTTCGTTCGGCGTGCACGTGGTGTTGACGGCGTCGCGGTGGGCCGAGGTGCGGCCGTCACTGCGGGACCAGATCGGGACCCGCATCGAGCTGCGGCTGGGGGATCCGGCGGACTCCGAGATCGACCGTCGGACAGCCCGATTCGTGCCGGTCGACCGGCCGGGTCGAGGCTTGGCCCGTGACGGTTCGCAGCTGCTGATCGCGCTGCCCGAGGCGCCGGTGGCGCCCGGCGACCGCGTCGCGCCGCCGATCGCCTCGCTGCCCACCCGGGTGCACCGCGACGCGCTGCCGCACGGCCGAGACGTCCTGCTCGGAGTCCAAGAGCACCGGTTAGAGCCGCTGGCCATCGATTTCGAACGCCACGGACATCTGCTGATCCTGGGCGACGACGGGTGCGGGAAGACCGCCACCTTGCGCACCGTGTGCCGCGAGCTCGTGCGCACCCGCCCGGCCGCCCAGGCGCGGTTGCTGCTGGTCGACTTCCGGCGCACCCTGCTGGGCGTCGTCGCGTCCGAACACTGTGGCGGACATGCCAAGTCGGCGGTGGGGTTGGGCGCGCTGCTGCCCAGCGTGGTCGAGCTGTTGCGCAGCCGACTGTCCCCGGCGCACGCCGGTCAGGAGCAGCTGCGGGCCGGGCCCTGGTGGCGGGGGTCGGACGTGTACGTCGTCGTCGACGACTACGACCTGGTCGCGGCGCCGACGGCCAACCCGCTGGCCGGCCTCCTCGAATTCCTGCCCTGCGCGCGGGATCTGGGCCTGCACCTGGTGGTGGCGCGGCGCAGCGGCGGAGCCGAGCGGGCCCTGTTCGAGCCACTGCTCGCGGGCCTGCGGGACCACGGCTGCATGACGTTGTCGATGAGCGGGTGCCCGGAGGACGGGACGGCGTTCGGGGCGTCCCGGCCGGTGGCGTTGCCACCGGGGCGCGGCGTCGTGACCGCCCGCGGCGTCGACAGCCGACTGGTGCAAGTGGCCTGGAGCCCACCGTGACCGGGCACCGGGCCGTCGTCGAGGCGGGACCCGCGGCGATTCGCCGACTGTGTTGCGGCACAACCACCGACGCGGCGGCCTCGGAGACCGTGCTCGCGGCGCTGGGGGCGATCGACGATCAGGTCACGCTGGTGGGCGAGCGCCCGACGGCCGTCGACGCGGTGTGGCGCGCCGCGCTGCGGTCGGCGTGCTGCGAGCCGTCGGGCGCCATGCTGGTGCTGCACCCGTCGTGGTGGCCCGCGGCGCGGATCTCCTCGTTGCGCGCATCCGTCGTGGCGGCGACCGTCCGCATCATGTCGAAGTCGGTGTTCATTGCGTCGTGGACCGCCATACTTATTTCGACAGTGAGGACAGCGTTTCGGTTCCCTCGGATCTGCGCCCGTCAGCCGATCGCGTGGGCGGACCGCACCGCCTGCTCGCACACGGCGCGCACGGCCTCCTCGCCGCCCGGCCCGCTCTGGCAGCCGACGCTGATCCGGACGGGACCGTCGAGCAGCACCGTCCACCGGACCTGGTGGCCGGGACGGACCTCGCGGTAGGTCACCGCCGGGCGCCCGGCACTGGTGCCGGCCGGGTTGAAGTCGACGAACACGCCGCCCGGCGCGGCGTCGATCGCGCGCTTGAGCCGTTCGGCGGTGCCGCGCAGCGTCTCACCGGCGACGGGCGACTGGGTGACGAGCAGCGCGACCTGCGGGTCCGACGGCGAGGAGACCTGCACGCGCGCAGAGCCGGGCCCGGTGGTCACCCGCTGCGTCGGCCAGTCCGCGGGCACGGTCAGCGCGACCCGGCCCTCCACGAGAAAGGTTGTCGCCGGCGCGACCGTCACCCGCCGCGCGGTGACCGCGCCGCCCCCGTTGTCGGTCCACACCGCCGGTGCCGCGACGGCCAGGGCGGCGGTGGTCGCCCCGAGCGCGGTCCGCGCGCGCCGGCGCGCCGCGCGGGCTGCGCCGGTCGGCG
>NZ_LZKC01000099.1:0-2049 GCF_001672685.1 Mycobacterium sp. E2462 | reverse complement strand
GCCGCGCCGCGACGACGTCGTGCGCCCAGCCGCTGCGCACCAGCGCGTGCGCCTCCGCCGTGCGCGCGTAGCCGCCGATCAGCGCCGCGCACCGGGCCTGATGGGCGCGCAACATCGCCACCTCGCGGGCGTGCGGGTAGGGCGCCCGCGGCTCGGCGAGGCTGTCGTCGGCGTCCGACCACACCATGACCAGCCCCAGGTCGGCGAGCGGCGCGAACACCGCGCTGCGGGTGCCGATGACCAGCCGCGCGGTGCCCCGCAGCGCGGCGAGCCAGCGCCGGTACCGGGCCGCGGGCCCCAGGCCCGCCGACAGCGCCACCACCGCCGATTCGTCGATCAGGCCGGTCGCGGCCTGCCCCAGCGCGTCCAGGTCGCGCTGGTCCGGCACGATCGCCAGGGCCGACCGGCCGGCCCGGACGGTCTGCGCGGCCGCCTCGGCCAGCCGCTCGGGCCACGACTCCCCGGGCAGCGCCTGCCAGACGGCCCGGGCGGCCCGCGACTCGGCCAGGGCGGCCAGGAACTGACCGCCGCGGCCGTAGGCCTGCCAGCCCGACGGGTCGACGGGCGCCGGGACGGGCACCGGGCCGGACGCCGCCGGCTCCCGTTCGGCGCGGGCGTGCCGGGCCGGCACCGCCAAGCGCAGCACGTCGGGGCGGGTCCCGGCGTAGCGCGCGGCCACCGCGTCGACCAGCCGCCGGATCTCGGGGGTCAGCACGGGCTCGGGCGACACCACGCGGTCCAGCCAGCCCAGCTTGCCCGCGTGGTCGGTGTCGTTGCGGCGTTCCAGCACGAAGGCGTCGACCAGCCGGCCGTGAAACCGCACCCGCACCCGCACCCCGGGCTGGGCGTCGTCGGACTGTTCGGCCGACACCAGGTAGTCGAACTCACGGTCCAGGTGCGGCACCGACAGCATGGGCAGGACCCGGGCGATCGGCTCGACCTCGACGGGGGTGCGCGCGACCTCGGTCACGGCGCCGCCGGAAGTCGAATCGTAGTGATGTGCACAGTGTCACCGCCCGGGCACACCGTACCGGCGATCGTCGACAGTCAGGTCTCCGCGGGGTCGTCCGGCGCGGGGCGCCCGCGGCCGAAGAAGAATCCCGCGGTGATCAGGATCTGCGCCGCGGCGTACGACCACCAAACCGGCACGGCCAGCGCCTCGTTGCCCAGGACGAAGCGGCCGATGGCGATCATCGAGTCCGACGCCGCGAAGCACACCGCGCCCACCGCGGTCCAGATCGTGGGCAGCCGCGCCGACAGGGCCGCGCACACCATGGCGGTCAGCACACCGATGTAGACCGTGACCGCCGGCTGTTGCGCGCCCAGCCGCGGCCACAACCAGACCAACTGCGCGGCGGCCACCACGCACATCGAGACCACCGCGACCAGCCGCGGTTTCGACGGACGGGCGCGCAGCGGGAGCAGCGCGCCGAGAAAACACAAGTGCGCCAACAGGAATGCGGCCAGGCCCACGACGAACGACGGCGCCCACCACGGGATCGCCAGCGCCCAGTCGCCGACGGCCGATAACAGCAGCGCGGGCATCAGCCACCGGCGCTCGCGGACGTCGGCGTGCCCCGCCGCGGCCAACGTCAACAGCAGCGCCATCGAGGCCTTGAACGCCGGCTGCAACACCCAGTGCCCGGTGAGCTCCGTGCCCGGTACCGAGTTCAGCGCCAGCACCGTCAGGTACACGCCGTAGCCCAGCGCCAGCCAGCCGGCCAGCACCCAGCCGCCCGCCACCAGGCGAGGTGCGTACGGTACCTCCATGCCCAGCTTCGACAACACCGCCGACGAACGGCCCGGGATCGACCCCATCCTGCAGAAGGTACTGGACGCGGTTCCCTTCCGGCTATCCACCGAGGACGGCATCGACGCCGCACGGCAACGGTTCCGCGACCTGCCGCGTCGGCCGCTGCACCCCGAACTGCGGGTCGAGGACCGCACCATCGCGGGCCCGGCGGGCGGTGTCGGCATCCGGATTTATTGGCCCACAACCGATTCCGTCGACGAACCGGCGCCCGTGGTGATGTTCTTCCACGGCGGCGG
>NZ_LZKC01000098.1:0-3332 GCF_001672685.1 Mycobacterium sp. E2462 | reverse complement strand
CACCGCCGCCGCGCGCCTTGGTCAGGGTCACCTCGTCGATCACGGCCACCTCGCCGAACGGCCCGCGCAGCGCGTAGTGGGTCGCCTTGATCGAGGTGTTGCCACCGAGGCGACCCGGGTCGACGTCGAACGCCACGAAGCCGTAGGGGTTCTCGCGGTCGCGGAACGCCGACCAGGGCGCGTCCTCGACGGCGTAGAGCGGTGGCTTGCGGCCGAGCGCGGGGTCGAACGCCCCCACCCCGGTGACCACCCGGCAGCGCGGCGTCGGGAAGAACATGGCGTTGCTGGGCGCCGACGTGCCCCCGCCGCCGATGACCAGATGCACCGTGCCGCGGGTGGTGTCGACGACGTCGCCGTGCGTGTCGACGGGGATCGGGGTGAGCGTGTCGGTGCCCAGCGATCCGCGCAGCGGGTGGGACCGCTCGTAGTGATGCTCGTGGCCGCACACCACGAGGTCGACTTGGTGCTCGTCGAACAGCGGCAGCCACTCCTGGCGGATGCCCAGGTCCGCGCCGTTGGTCTTGTCGGCGGTGGAAATGGCCGTCTGGTGCATGCACACCACCAGCCAGTCCACGTCGGGATCGCGCCGGGCGGCCGCCAGTTCTGTTGCCAGCCAACGCTTTTGCTCGCCGCCAGAATAGCCGTGCACGTAGAAGTTGCCGCCGTCCTGGTACGCGACGTCGTCGTTGTTGAGGCTGATCACCCGCACCGAGCCCGCGGTGAAGGAGTACCACAGGCCGCGGGTCTCGGGGCTCGAGCCGGACTCGGGCACCGCGAAGTAGGTCTGGTAGGCGCCGTACCCGACGGGCCCGTTGCCCAGCTCGTTCTCGTGATTACCGGCCGCCGGCATCCACGGCCGGTAGCGGGCCGAGCGGGTGTTGTTCTCGAACCAGTCCGACCAGGTGCGCACCCGGTCGTGGGCCAGATTCGCGTAGCAGAGGTCGCCGTTGACCAGGTTGAACAGGGGGGCGAGGCGTTCGATCGCCATGGTGGTGTCGGCCGCGGCGGGCGAGCCGATGTTGTCCGTGGCGTAGCCGCCGCCGGGCAGCTTGGCCAGCGCCGGTGTGGACTGATCCCCGAAGCTGGTGAAGCGCAACGGGTGTCGGCCCTTCGGGGCGGTGCGCACGGTGCCCTGTTCGGGCTGCGCGCCGTCGTGCACGGCCTCGTAGACGTAGTCGGTGTCCGGGCTCAGGCCGGTCAGGCGGGCGTGGTTGACGCGCACCTCGACGCCGGACTTGGCGTCGCGGTAGGTGCGGGTCTCGGCGGTCACGGTGCGTCCGAAACCCGACGCGGGGGCGCCGAGCATGACCCGCGGGTTGTTGACGGCCTCGGTGGTGTGCCAGGACACCACCACCTCGGTGGCGGCGTCGCTGCCGAACTGCAGGTGCAGGCCGCTCACCGGCGGCGCGCCGCCGCGATCCGGCCGCTGCCAGAGGGCCGGAGCGTGCGGGTGCGACCACACCAGCGCGGCGCCGCCCCCGACTCCCGCGCCGAGCGCGGCCGAGGCCGCGCTGGTGGTCAGCAACCGGCGGCGGCTGATGCCGGTCGCGGCGTCGGGGGGCGGAGGGTCAGCGCTCACGCTTGCTTCATACCCGAACCGGGCCAACGCCGGTAATGCGTTAGGTAGCGTTTGCGCTATGACGAACGTGCGAACAGTGGCCTGCGGGTTGTCAGCGGCGACGTTGGCGGCGGCCGCGGCAATAGTTGTCACGCCCGCCACCAGCCACGCGGACCCGGCCGGCCACCAGGTGACCTACACCATCACCGCGACGGGAAACCTCACCGGCAACGTGCGCTACATGAACAGCGATCCGCCCAGTCAGGCGGCTTTCGACGCGAATTCCTCGCAATTCTTGAGCTCGGTGCAGACCGCCTTCGCCGCCGGCCAGCCGCTGGTCTACAACGCGACCCTGACCAACCCGAACCAGTGGGCGTTCGTCAACGCCAGCGGCGGCTGCCACTGGCCGGATTGCGACTCGTCCAACACCCCGCAAATCCAGTGCCAGATCGCGGTCGACGGTCAGGTCGTGGTGACCCAGAGCGCGACCACCGGGGTCACCTGCACGACGCGGCCCTGGTAACCGGTCAGCCCGCGAACACATACACCCAGGCCGTCGCGCCCGAGCGCAGCGGCACCGCGATGCGGCGATAAGCGTCGACCTCGTACTCGTCGGCGGCGGCCAATTCGGCTTCGCTGAGGGCGAATACCGTGCCGTCGACGTGGGCGCCGGGCCGGTCGGTCGGCCGCAGGATCGGGTGCCGGTCGCTGCCGCTGGTCGCGACGACGTGCGGGTCGGTGATGGTGACGTGGTCCAGGTCGTAGCCGACGATGGCGTCCCGCTCGCCGGTGAGCTCGCGGCCGAACGTCGCGCGCTGCACCTCCGGCTGCCGCAGCGTGCCGTAGGAGAACAGCAACTCGGTCATGCGCGGGCGGCCTCGTCGTGCGCCGTCACGACCACCTCGGCGCCCCGCGCGCCGACCGCGCGCAGGGTGCGGCTGACCGACGCGTCGAAGTAAGCATTGTCGCCGCGGCCGAGGGTGGAAGTCCGGGCGCAGTAAGGCGCTTCGACCCGGCCGGGGCGCGTCGAATGACGAACGTCGGCGGCCCGTTCGGGCGGTCGAACCATGAACGGCGACACCGCCGTTCCCGGCCGCGCGGACCCCAGCGGCGAGCAGGCGAACAGCCGCCCGGCGTCGCCGTCGAGAGCGGTGGCGAGCCGCAGGGTCACCGCGATCGACGGAGTGCTCTGGCCGCGTGCGGAATGCTGGCTCTTGGTGAGCCCGGCCGGTTCGGCGAGCAAGGCCTGCCGCGCTAGTCCAGGTCGGGCGCGGCGAAGGTGTCGCACTTCTTCGGGTCGCCGGTCTGGTACCCGACGGTGAACCAGTGCTGCCGCTGCTCGGAGGAGCCGTGCGTCCAGGATTCGGGGTTGACCCGGCCCGTCGCCTGCTTTTGGATGCGGTCGTCGCCCACCGACGCCGCGGCCGACAGTGCGTCGGCAATGTCCTTGTCGCTCAACGGCTCCAGATAGGGCACGCCGGTGCTTTCCTGTTTGACCGTCGACGCGTAGTGCGCCCAGATGCCGGCGTAGCAGTCGGCTTGCAGCTCGGTGCGCACGCCGTTGCCGCCGGCGCCCTCGGCGCCCTGTTGGCTGCGGCCCAGGGTGCCCTGCAGCTGCTGCACGTGGTGGCCGTATTCGTGGGCGACCACATACTCTTGCGCGAAAGGCCCTCCGCTGGAACCGAATTTGTCGACGAGTTCCTGGAAGAAGTCGGTGTCGAAGTACGCGGTCTGGTCGACCGGGCAATAGAACGGCCCCACCGCTGTGGTCGCG
>NZ_LZKC01000097.1:0-5786 GCF_001672685.1 Mycobacterium sp. E2462 | reverse complement strand
GGTGGTGACGGAGCCGACGACGATGCCGTGGGGCAACCGCGCACTATTGTTCCGCGATCCCGATGGCAACCTCGTCAACCTGTTCACCCCCGTCACCGACCGGGCGCGGGCGAAGTTTGCGGTGTGAACGCCCGGCTCAGGGATGGGTGACGAGGTAGGTCTCGTTGCCCAAGTCCGCCGTCAGCTCGTCGACGTCGAAGGGGCGGTCGAGCCGCGCACGCAGCGCCTTGGCGCCGACCAGTAGGCCGATCTCCGGGGTCTGCCTCGCGACCAGCCGGCCGATCAACGGGTAGATGCGACGCATGACCACCCGCTCCGCGGCCGTGCACCGCGAGGCGCAATAGCCGACATGGCCGATCTCGTCGGTCAGTATTTCGTTGTAGAGCAATTCGATGCGCTCGGCGACCGCGGGTTCGTCGGCAAACAGCTCCCGACCGGCGCGGCGCAGTTCGTCGAACATGCGGCAACCGGCCATCTCCGCGGCGCCGACGAACAGGAAGCCGAGTCGTTGCGGTAGGAATACGCCCGTCTTGACGAATTGCCGCATGACGAACGGCGGCGGCACGACCTGAAACGTCAGGTCGAATGCGTCCAGGGCGTAGGCGAGCAGCCGGGTGTGATAGTGCTCTTCGAGTTCGAGGTAGACGTTCTCGGGCGGCAACTCCTCGTCGCTGTTGCGCCCGTAGGTTTCGCCGAGCCCGACACCGAACCGTTCGGCCTGGTTGAGTTTGGCGGTCGCCAGGAGGAACAGCATCTTGCGGTCCAGGCCGGGCTCGGGCCGCCGGCGCCGCAGGTTTCGCAGAAACGTCGCGCGGTCGGCGGGGTGCGCCGAGCGGATGGGGTGGCGTTCGAGTTCGTCGAAGAACCTCTCGCGGTTTTCAAGTCGCCTATTGAGAAGGTCGGCCGCGCCGTCCCGCTCGGCCAGAAAATCCCGGTAGCCCTCGATGCCGGTGCGGTTCATCGCTTCTCCATTCCCTTGACAACCGTTGTGACGTAACGACGCAGAAGCGCCGAGTCATGAGCCCCCGTGGACAGCAGCGCGAAAAGTCCGGTGAGGAAGAACGTCGCTAGTTCTTCCGCGTCCGCCGCGGCGACAACCTGGCCCTCGGCCTGTGCCCGCCGCAGGACTCCCACCAGGAACCGGAGGAGGGGGTGCTGCTCGAGCTCGACGTCGATCGGGTGTGTCGATGCGAAATGCAAGCCCAGCATATCTCTGAATATCGTTGCACCTAACCGCGTTTCGGCATCAAGCACCTGTCGCACCAGTTCGCAGAGCACCACGGTCACATCACCAGCGCCAGTGCCGAGCTCACTGACGATTCGGGCTTCCTCGTTGCGCTCCAACTCGGCCAGGACATGTTCCTTGGTGGGGAAGTGAAAGTAGAAGGTGCCTCGCACCACTCCCGCCTCGGCCGCGATGGCGCTCACATCCGCGGCCGCCAGGCCGCGCCGGGATATCTCGGCCAGCGCCGCTTCGAACAACCGCGCGCGCGTCTGCAGCCGCCGAGCCTCCCGCGCTCCGGCGCCCGCCACGGGTAGGCGCGATGACACCATCGCCGCACGGTATCGTAAGTTGCTGACGACCGTCAATGACGGGTGTCAGCTAAATCGCGGCCCGTCCCGGCCTCTCGCGGCGTTAGAGTGAGTCGTGCCCGGTGATGAAGACGCCGACACGCAGGGCGTGGTCGGACGGCGCGCCGCGGATCTGCAGACGCGTGAGCAGGCCCTCGCGCGGCGTGCGCGCGACATCTCCAGGCGCGAGCGGGTCGCCGACGAGCGCGAACGCGTCGCCGATGAACGCGACCGGATCGCCGACGATCGCGAGCTGGCGGCGGACGACCGGGAGCAGCGCGCGGACCAACGCGAGGGAGCGACGGCGCAACGCGAGCGCGAGCGGCTGCAGCGCCTCGACGAAAGCGCGCAGCGCCAGCGAGCCGCGGCGAAACGCGAAAACGCCGAGGTCCGTCGCGCGGTCGCGGAGACCCGTCGCCATTACGACGACCCTCCGGACGAAGCGGGAACCTGACCGCGCCGCGGTCGACTTGTCCGCGCGGCGAAGGGTGCGCCGCCGCCTCTTCGTTCGATGGCCAGGAATTTGCACGCCGGCGACTGTAAATTTGGGACCACTGGGTCGGGGCCGCATTGCTCATTCACCCGCACCGGGGGGTGCCGAATGCACGAGACTGACTCGAACGCCGACGTCTATCACCGAATCGCCGATGTCGCGCGGGACCTGCACGGTACTTCGCCCGGTGTCGCCGATTCCGTGGTCGAGCACATCGCGGAGTACGCGGTCGCGGAGGTTCCAGGCGCCCAGTACGCGGGAGTGACGCTGGTGACCGCGACGGCCGGCGTGCAGACCGCGGCGGCGACGCATCGATACCCGGCAATGCTGGATGCCATTCAACAGCTGCACCACGAGGGCCCGTGCCTGACCGCGCAGCAGCGTCACCGCACCGTACGTGTCGACGATCTCGCCGCCGAGGAACGCTGGCCGTCCTACCGGCGCGACGCGCTCAGCTACACGCCCATCCGGTCGGTCCTGGCGTTTCCCCTGTTCACCTCGGACCGCACCCGCGCCGCGCTCAACGTCTACGCCGATGCGCCGCATGCTTTCGCCGAAGAGGCCGCCGACATCGGGTACGTGCTGGCCACCCACGCCGCGCTCGCCTGGGACGCGGCCCGTCGCAGAGGCCAATTCCTGAGCGCGCTGGCGAGTAGGGACGTCATCGGGCAGGCCAAGGGCATCCTCATGACCCGTTTCGGCGTCGACGCGGTCCAGGCGTTCGAACTGCTCAAGCGCCTCTCCCAGGACCGCAACGTCAAACTGATCGATGTGGCGCGCGGCGTCGCGGAGCTGCCGCGCTCGCAGCACCTTTGAGGCGGTTCACCGAAAACGCTTGCCGGATCGTGTCGCACGGGAAATCCTTGGCAGATGGCGACGGTGAAGCGAACGCGACGGTGGGGTCGGCGGGCGACGAGCGCGTTGGTGTCCGGGGGGCTGGCGCTGGCAGCGCTCGGCGGTCCCGGCGCGCCGGCCCAGGCGGTCCCGGGTGCGCCCGTCGGCCATTGGTGCCCGGGAGAGCAGTGGGACCCGAGTTGGGGCAGCGTTTCCGACTGGGATTGGCATCAGTGCCACGACTGGCAGCGCCCGGGCGGCCCGTTCGGACCCGCGGGTGCCGGACAGTGGGGCCCGGCGCCGGTATGGGCGCCGCCGCGGCCCCCGCAGCCTACGTGGGCGCCCGGCGCCAACCTGATGTGGAACCCCTTGAACGGCTGGGGGTTCTGGAACAACGGGATTTGGACCCCGGCTTAGCCGTCCTCAGCGCTGCTGGACGGAATGGGCCCGCACCGACGGCGCGACCCAATCCGCAAGGAAGGCACGAAGTTTGGCCCCGGTGCGCGCCGGGCGCCCGGGATCGACGATGAGCGACTGCAGCATGCGCAGCATGACCTCGATCAGTTCGTCGAGCCGGTCGTCGGTGAAACCCGCTGCGTCCCAATCGACGTCGAACCGTCGCAGAATGGACCTGCCGAAGGTGACCGCGAGGTCCGAGGTGACCCCGGTCGTCAGGGCGCTGGCCTTGCCGGGCTGCAACACCAGGTTCAAATAGGAGTCGTGGGCGATCTGTTCCAGGGTGTAGGCGATGCCCTCCACGACGGCCTCGGTGGGGTCGGTGATCGAGCCCAGGTGAGCGGTGAGCCGATCGAGGAACCCGTCCACCGACGACAGCGCGGTGGCACCCAGTAGCGCCTCCTGGGTGGGGAAGTAGCGGTACACGGTCTGTCGCGTCACGCCCAGCGACTGCGCAACCTCGGACACGCTGACGGTGCCGCGCTGGTCGATGGCCGCGCGGGCGGCGCTGATGATCCGCGCGACCGCCTCCTCGTCGTCGGCGGGGATGTCCCCGGCCCAGCCGTGCCGTCGCATGCCGTGATCGTCGCACAGAGCGAACCTTGTCCTTGACAATACAGGCAAGCGCAAATGTATGGTCATCGTGCGAAGGGAGGCGATGGCCTTGACTGACACTGATCCGGTGAGCGGAACCGCCGAGGCGTTGACGCGGCGCGGCCTGCGTCATGCCTTGGACGGCACGACGGACCTGGCCGAGCGCGAGCTGAGGGTGCCGCTGCACTATTACAGCGACGCGAAGATCGCGGAACTCGAGAAATCGCAGATCTTGCGCCGCGTTCCGCTGGCGATCGTGCCGTCGGCGCAGCTGCCCAACAGCAACGACTACGTGGTGCGCTCGGTGCTGGGCGACTCGTTGTTGGTCACCCGAGACCGTTCGGGCGCCGGTCACGTCTTCCTCAACTACTGCCGCCACCGCGGCGCGATGCCCGCGTGCGGGACCGGAAACGCGTCGCGCTTCGTCTGCCCATACCACGCCTGGACGTACAAGAACACCGGCGAACTGTTCATGGTTCCTGGTCGGGCCGGCTTCGACTCGATGCGCACCGGCGACTACGGGTTGGTCGAGTTGCCGTCCGAGGAACGGCACGGCTTCATCTGGGCGACTCTGACCGCCGGGGCCGCCATCGACCTCGACGCACACTTGGGTGCGCTCGGCGCCGAGCTCGACCTGTGGGATTACCGGAGCTACGGCTACCACGGGGACCGTGAATTCTCCTCCGAGGTGTCCTGGAAGGGCGCGCTGGAAGCGTTCGCGGAGGGGTATCACTTCCCGTTTGTCCACGGACAGAGCCTGATCGGGCAGAACACCCTTGCCAACACGATGGTCTATGACGAGTTCGGCAAGCACCATCGAATTTGCTTCCCCTTCAACTGGATCACCAACCTCGAGGTCGATCCGGAGGCGCCGCACGAGCCGTTGGCGAACATGGGGGTGATCTACTGGGTCTATCCGAACCTGATCCTTGCCAACAGCCCCGTCGGCCTGGAGATCATCGACATGCTGCCCGACGGCGAGCCGACCCGTTGTACGGTCCGGCACAGTTGGATGGGCCGCATCCCCGCCACCGACGAAGCTACGAGGGCGGCCTACGACGCGGTCTTCGACGGGGTGCACGCCGCCGTTCGCGACGAGGACTTCGCGATGCTGCCCCAATGCGGCGAAGGGGTTCGGCATGGCCAGCACGACCACATGATCATCGGCCGCAATGAAATCGGCGTTCAGCACATGATCAAGGTCTTCGCCCAGGAGATGGGCGTGGCCTTGGGCTGACGTGGTCGCTCAGCCGGCCGCCGCAATGTCGGGCGCGTTGTATCCGCGCCGAAATCAATTTGCTGAGAAACCGATATTCGATGCTTAACGGCGATGCCTTCTCGTCGTCAGGTCCATTGCGGTCGAGGCGAATGATCTGCACCACAGAATTTGGTTGACGTTAATTACCCTTGCTAGCGTCCCCGGCCATGGTAGTGCTCGCAACGTTGATGTCGCTTGTCAATCAGGTCTCGGGGACGCCCTATATTGTGGGCGGGGATTCCCCGGCGGGGACCGATTGCTCGGGGCTGGTATCGTGGGTCGCCAACGCGGCGACGGACCGGCCGGTTTTCGGAAACAGGTTCAACACCGGGAACGAAGAGGCCGCCCTGCTGGCGCGCGGGTTCCAATACGGCACCGCCCCCAACGCGTTGGTGATCGGCTGGAACGGCGGCCACACGGCCGCAACGTTGCCGGACGGAACAGCGGTGTCCAGCGGGGAACGCGGCGGCGTCCACTTGGGCGGTCCGGGTGCCTACCAGGCGGGATTCACCCACCACATGTTTTTGCCGCTGGCGCCGGACGAGGGCGGGGCACCGCCCCCCGCCCCCGCGCCCCCGC
>NZ_LZKC01000096.1:0-505 GCF_001672685.1 Mycobacterium sp. E2462 | reverse complement strand
GTCGCAATCCATGCGGGCGACCGACGTGCCGCCCAACCGGCTCAAGGCCGCCGAGGAAGCGGCCACCCAGTTCGCCGGCCAGTTGACGCCCGGCGTCAACCTGGGGCTGGTGGCGTTCTCCGGGACGCCGTATCTGCTGGTCCCGCCGACGCCCCAACACCAGGCGACCATCGAGGCGCTGAAGAAGCTGGACTTCGCGGACAGCACGGCCACCGGCGAGGCCATTTTCACCGCCCTGCACGCGATCAGCGCCACCGCGGTGGTCGGCGGCGACAAGCCGCCACCCGCCCGCATCGTGCTGGAATCCGACGGCGCCGAGAACGTGCCGCTGGACCCCAACGCCCCGCAGGGCGCCTTCACCGCGGCCCGCGCCGCGAAGTCCGAGGGCGTGCAGATCTCCACGATCTCGTTCGGCACGCCCTACGGCACCGTCGACTACGAGGGGGCCACCATCCCGGTGCCCGTGGACGACCAGACCCTGCAGAAGATCTGCGAGATCACCGAC
>NZ_LZKC01000095.1:0-963 GCF_001672685.1 Mycobacterium sp. E2462 | reverse complement strand
GTGATCGCCGTCCTCGACAATGGGCTGGAAGCCACCGCGATCACCGAACACGCCGGCCCGTTCTGGAGTGGGCGCGCGCTGGGCCTGCAGAACACCGGCCAGCGGCTCACCGCCGCGGCGGGGCCGCCGGTGGTCGGCGCGACGATCATGGCGGCCGGGTATCCGGCGGCATGGGCGCTGTGCGCGCTGTTTCCGCTGGCCGCGGTCGCACTGGTGCCCAGCGACTCCGGTTCCACTCAGCGGGATCGCAAATGCCTCGTCGGCGCGCGGGTGGCGCAATAGCTGAACCGTCCCCGGTTTTCGCTGGTCGCCGTCATGCGCTGCCCGGCGCAATGCGTCGCCCGGCCGTTTTCGGTGCCCGCAGCGCGCCCGGAAAACGCCCCTGAGCTGCGTTAGCGTGACTCCCGTGGCGCACCCCATACCCCTCGGAGGACACCGGGCCGACCGTGCCCGGCGGGTGGCCGACGTGCTGCGCCAGCAGATCCACGCCGGGGCATACCCCGAAGGGCTGCCGGCCGAGCAGGAGCTGGCCGCCGAGTTCTCGGTGTCGCGCAACACGGTTCGCGAGGCGTTGGCCGTCCTCAAGCACGAGGGACTGATCGATCGCGGCCCCAAGGTCGGCACCCATGTGGCGCAACGCAAGTACGACCACGGCCTCGACGCGCTGCTGGGGCTCAAGGAGACGTTCAAGGACCTCGGCGAGGTCCGCAACGAGGTGCGGGCCGCAATGCTCGTCACCGCCCCGCCGTCGGTGGCGCGCCGGTTGCGGCTGCAGCCCGGCGAACAGGCGGTGTTCGTCGAGCGGGAATTCGAGGACCCCCCGGCCGACCTGCGGGGCCAGGTAGGTCAGGTCCAGGCTGAGCGGCAGCTCGCCGAGGTAACGCAACCGCTCGACGAACACCGCCTGTTCGCCGGGCTGCAGCCGCAACCGGCGCGCCACCGACGGCGGGGCGGTGACGAGCA
>NZ_LZKC01000094.1:0-6982 GCF_001672685.1 Mycobacterium sp. E2462 | reverse complement strand
CCCGGCCGCATGACCGTCCTCGACCCCTCCGAGGACCACCCCGAGGCGATCACCCTCGGCCTGCACGACGCGACGCCACCACACTTGCTGGAGGCAATGGCCAAGAACGTCGAGCTCGAAATGGGTTGGGGCCGTTTGATTTTCGGTCAGACCTTCACAGACTCCCAACACCTGGTGGAGGCGTTGCGGCGGGAAGGCCCGGGGCGGCGCGACATCTGCATCTACGCCCGCGAATCCCACGTCGTGGTCGCCGAGGCGCCGACGGAGCTGTTCATCGACCCGAGCCACACCTACCGGCTGCGGTTCGCCGACCTGTCCACGGACCTGACGCGCTCGCCGGTGGGTATGACGGTGCGCACCCTGACCGACCCGGTGGACGCCGACGCCATGAACCGGGTGTACGTGCGGTGCGGCATGGTCCCGGCCGGGGTCGACGTGATCTGGGACAACCACCTCAACGTGCCCGCCGTCACCTACCTGCTGGCGGTGCGCGACGAGGACGGCGCCGTGGTGGGGACCGTGACCGGCGTCGACCACGAGGAACTGTTCTCCGACCCCGAACACGGGTCCAGCCTGTGGACGCTGGCCGTCGACCCGGGCGCCGGGCTGCCCGGGGTCGGGGCCGCCCTGACCCGCGCGCTGGCGGAGCGGTTCCGCAGCGCCGGGCGCGCCTATATGGACCTGTCCGTGGGGCACGACAACGCCGCGGCCATCGCGCTGTACGAGAAGCTGGGGTTCCGGCGCGTCCCGGTGCTGGCGATCAAGCGCAAGAACGCGATCAACGAGCCGCTGTTCAGCCCGCCGCCCGAGACCATCGACGACCTCAATCCGTACGCCCGCATCATCGCCGACGAGGCGCTGCGCCGCGGCATCTGGGTCGAGGTCCTCGACGCCGAGACCGGCGAGATGCGCCTCACCCACGGCGGGCGCAGCGTGCTGACCCGCGAATCGCTGTCCGAATACACGTCGGCGGTCGCGATGTGCCGCTGCGACGACAAACGGCTCACCCGCCGGCTGGTGTCCGAGGCCGGCATCACCGTGCCCCGCGCGCGCCTGGCCACCTTCGACGACGAGGACTTCGCGTTCCTCCAGGAGGTCGGTGACGTCGTCGTCAAACCCACCCGCGGCGAGCAGGGTAAGGGCATCACGGTCGGCGTCGCCGCCGACCAGGGACCCGAGCCGCTTGCGGCCGCGGTGGCGCGCGCCCGCGAGCACGGCCGCGACGTGCTGATCGAACAGCGCATCACCGGCGACGACCTGCGTTTGGTGGTGATCGACGGCCGGGTGGTCGCCGCCGCGCTGCGGATGCCGCCGGAGGTCATCGGGACGGGCGAGCACACCGTGCGGGACCTGATCGCGGCCGAGAGCCGCCGGCGCTCCGCGGCCACCGGGGGCGAGTCCCGCATCCCGCTCGACGATCTCACCGAGGCCACCGTCGCCGAAGCCGGCTGGCAGCTGGACGACGTGCTGCCCCAGGGCACCCGGATCCGGGTGCGCCGCGCCGCCAACCTCCATCAGGGCGGCACGATCCACGACGTCACCGCCCTGGTGAACCCCGAATTGTGCCGGGTCGCGGTGGTCGCCGCCGAGGCGATCGGGGTGCCGGTGACCGGCATCGACCTGCTGGTGCCCGACGTCACGGGGACCGAATACGCCTTCATCGAGGCCAACGAGCGCCCGGGCCTGGCCAACCACGAGCCGCAGCCCACGGCCGCGGCGTTCATCGACTTCCTGTTTCCCAATCACCCCGGCCAGCCGACGGCCTGGACTCCGGAGGAGTCACGCGCCGATCGGGGCTGAGGCCGCGCCCGTCGGGGGCCGTGCTTGCCGACGCGCGACGGCGGGTAAATACCTGTGCACCCAGAATGGAGCCAGTCATGAGCGCGAGCGCGCAGATGAAGACCATCACCACTCACGTGCCCGCGCGGCTGGACCGGCTGCCGTGGTCGCGCTTCCACTGGCGCGTCGTGATCGGCCTGGGCGGCGTGTGGGTGCTCGACGGCCTCGAGGTCACCATGGTGGGCAACGTGTCGGCCCGGCTCATGGAGAAGGGCAGCGGCATCACGCTCAACGCCGCGCAGATCGGTATGGCCGCGGCGATCTACATCGCGGGCGCCTGCACCGGCGCGCTGTTCTTCGGCCACCTGACGGATCGGTTCGGCCGGCGCAACCTGTTCATCCTCACGCTCGCAATCTATTTGGGCTCCACCGTCGCAACGGCGTTCGCCTTCGCCCCCTGGTACTTCTTCCTGGCGCGGTTCTTCACCGGCTCGGGCATCGGGGGTGAGTACGCCGCCATCAACTCCGCGATCGACGAGTTGATCCCGGCCCGCGTGCGCGGCCGCGTCGACCTGGTGATCAACGGCACGTACTGGGTCGGATCGGCCGCCGGCGCGGGCGGCGCGCTGATCCTGCTGAACACCTCGGCGTTTCCGGCGAACGTAGGGTGGCGGCTCGCCTTCGGGATCGGCGCCATCCTCGGGGTGTTCGTGCTGTTGGTGCGGCGCAACGTCCCGGAGAGCCCACGCTGGTTGTTCATCCACGGCCGCGAGAAAGAGGCCGAGGACATTGTCGGCGACATCGAGGAGGTGGTCCGCCAGGAGACCGGCGAGCCGCTGCCCGAACCGGAGGGCAAGGAGCTCAAGATCCGCCAGCGGGAGGCCATCGCGTTCTCCGAGATCGCCAAGGTGGCCTTCAAGCTCTACCCGCGCCGCGCGGTCCTCGGGCTGGCGCTGTTCGTCGGGCAGGCGTTCCTCTACAACGGCGTCACGTTCAACCTGGGCACGCTGCTCAGCGAGTTCTACGCCGTGCCGTCCGGCATGGTGCCCGTGTTCTTCGTGCTATGGGCGCTCAGCAACTTCGCCGGCCCGCTGGTGCTCGGGTACCTGTTCGACACCGTCGGCCGCAAACCGATGATCACCCTGACCTACCTCGGCTCGGCGGTCGCGGTGGTCGTCCTGGCGCTGGTCTTCCTCACCGGGGCCGGCGGCGTGTGGGGATTCATGGGCGTGCTGATCGCGGCGTTCTTCCTGGCCTCCGCCGGCGCCAGCGCGGCCTACCTCACGGTGAGCGAGATCTTCCCGATGGAGACGCGGGCGCTGGCGATCGCCTTCTTCTACGCGGTCGGCACGGCGATCGGCGGCATCAGCGGCCCGCTGCTGTTCGGCCAGCTGATCAACTCCGGGCAGCGCGGCGAGGTGGTGTGGTCGTTCCTCATCGGCGCGGTCGTCATGGCCGCCGCCGGACTGGTCGAGCTGTGGCTCGGCGTCGCGGCCGAGGGGCGCTCGCTGGAGGAGTTGGCGCTGCCGTTGACCGTCGCGGACGCCGAGGACGACGGCCCGGCGGGCCCCGCGTCGTAGCCGACCGGGCATTGCAACCGCCGCGATCCTAACGTTGACGCCGGCGTAACAGAATTGGCATCGAACGTTCCTACTGTGAGTCGGTCCACCTACGGGCAAGGCGGAGTCGTGGACCCCAGCGATAGGAACTCAAGTGAGCGGAAACGCGGTTCGTCTGCAGGCGATCAACAACGTCGAGGCGTACATCCCCCCAGCAATCAGTTTCGTGGCCGGCGAAGCGCCCGGCGAGGTGTTCGGCGCGAACGTCTTCACCAAGGCCGAGATGCAGGCCCGGCTGCCCAAGGCCATCTTCAAGTCCATCACCGCGACCATCGACAAGGGCGCCAAGCTGGACCCCGCCGTCGCCGACGCGGTCGCGGTGGCCATGAAGGACTGGGCGTTGGAGCGGGGCGCGACCCACTACGCGCACGTGTTCTACCCGATGACGGGCCTGACCGCGGAGAAGCATGACAGCTTCCTCGAACCCGTCTCCGACGGCCAGACCCTCGCGGAGTTCGCGGGCAAGACGCTGATCCAGGGGGAGCCGGACGCGTCGAGCTTCCCGTCGGGCGGGCTGCGCAGCACTTTCGAGGCCCGCGGCTACACCGGGTGGGACGTCACCAGCCCCGCCTACATCCTGGAGAACCCGAACGGCAACACCCTGTGCATTCCGACGGTGTTCGTCTCCATGACCGGCGAGGCGCTGGACTATAAGACACCGCTGCTGCGCAGCCAGCAGGCCATGGGCGTGCACGCCGAGCGCATCCTGCGCCTGTTCGGCCACACCGAGCTCAACAAGGTCGTGTCGTTCTGCGGACCCGAGCAGGAGTACTTCCTGGTCGACCGGCACTTCTTCCTGGCCCGCCCGGACCTGGTCAACGCCGGGCGCACGCTGTTCGGCGCCAAGCCGCCCAAGGGCCAGGAGTTCGACGACCACTACTTCGGTGCGGTGCCCGAGCGGGTGCTGGGCTTCATGATGGACAGCGAGCGTGAGCTGTTCAAGCTCGGCATCCCCGCCAAGACCCGGCACAACGAGGTGGCCCCCGGCCAGTTCGAGGTGGCGCCGATGTTCGAACGCGCCAACATCGCCTCCGACCACCAGCAGCTGCTGATGACCGTGTTCAAGACGATCGCCAAGAAGCACGGCATGGAGTGCCTGTTCCACGAGAAGCCGTTCGCCGGGGTCAACGGGTCGGGCAAGCACGTCAACTTCTCGGTGGGCAACGCCGAGCTGGGGTCGCTGCTGGTGCCCGGCGACACCCCGCACGAGAACGCGCAGTTCCTGGTGTTCTGCGCCGCGGTGATCCGCGCGGTGCACAAATTCGCTGGGCTGCTTCGCGTTTCGGTGGCCTCGGCGACCAACGACCACCGTCTGGGCGCCAACGAGGCGCCGCCCGCCATCATCTCGATCTTCCTCGGCGAGCAGCTCGCCGACGTCTTCGAGCAGATCGCCAAGGGCGCGGCCACGTCGTCAAAGGGCAAGGGCACCATGATCATCGGTGTCGACACGCTGCCCCCGCTGCCGACCGATCCGGGCGACCGCAACCGCACCAGCCCGTTCGCGTTCACCGGCAACCGCTTCGAGTTCCGGGCGCCGGGGTCGGGTCAGACTGTCGCGGTCCCGATGATCGTGCTCAACACGATCATGGCGGACTCGTTCGACTACCTGGCCACGGTGCTGGAGGAGGCCGTCAGCGGCGGCGAGGACTTCGATGAGGCGGTGCAGAAACTGCTGACCGAGGTCATCACCGATCACGGCGCGGTGGTGTTCAACGGCGACGGCTACTCGGAGAACTGGCAGATCGAGGCCGCCGAGCGCGGGCTGCCGAACCTCAAGACCACCCTGGACGCCATCCCCGAACTGATCAAGCCCGCGGCCGTCGAGGTGTTCGAGAAGTACGGGGTCTTCACCGAGCGCGAGCTGCACAGCCGCTACGAGGTCCGCCTGGAGCAGTACGCGTTGACGGTGGGTGTCGAGGCGAAGCTGGCCCTGGAGATCGGCACGACGGTGGTGCTGCCGGCCGCGCTGCGCTACCAGACCGAGCTGGCGCAGAACGTCGCGGCCCTCAAGGCGGCCGGCGTGGAAGCCAGCACGGTTGCGCTGGAAGCGGTTTCGGCGCCCATCGCCGACCTCACCGCGGCGCTGACGACGCTCAAGGCGGCGCTGGCCGACCACTCGGCCGAGTCGGCGCTCGACGAGGCGACGCACGCCCAAAAGGCGCTGCTGCCCGCGATGGACGCGGTGCGCACCGCCGCCGACACGCTGGAAGGCGTTGTCGCCGACGACCTTTGGCCGCTGCCGACCTACCAGGAGATGCTCTACATCCTGTGACGGCGCTCAGCCGTAGGCGTCCCACCAGGTGTGCAGGTCCGTCACGGTCGCCGGGTCGCCGGAGACGTCGTTGAGCATCAGCTTCTCGTCGTTGGTCCACACGACGTTGGGGTGGTCGTTGTAGTGGCCGCAGGCGATCAGCCCGGCCGGGTCGTTGGGGGTCTGGTCGTAGTGCCAGCTCACGGGGGAGCGGCCCTCGCCCGGGCAGTCGACCAGGCTGACGTTGGCGATGTCGTCGGTGAACGCCCGCTGTAACCGGTCGGGCGTCGCGAACAGCCCGTAGGTGGCGTGGCTGGGCCCGCCGGGCTGCGAGTTCGGCCCGCAGGTCACCATGGCCACCGCGTGCACCCAGATGCTGCCCGACTCGGGGGTCGCCGGCGTGCAGGTGCCGGCGAGGTAGCCCGGTGGCAGCAGGCTGAGCAGTCGGGCCTGGTCCGCGTTGGGGGCGGCGGCGGTCACCGGCGGCGGGGTCTTGGCGGCGCTCGCCCGGGTCGGGTGGTGCTCGGGGCCGCCCGCGGTGAGCCAGAACGCGGCCGCGACAGCGGCGATCGCGACCGCGCCGGCCGCGGCCGCCACCAGCAGCGACCGGCGTCGACGCGGCGCCGCGGCCGCGGCCGGCGGATCGGCCCCGGGCGGGTCGGCGCGTTCCAGGATCGTGTCGGCGCGCTCCCGTTCGGGGGCGCTGAGCGCCCGGCGGGCGGCGTCGGCCAGCGCCCCCGCGCTGGGGTAGCGCTCGGCGGGGTCCTTGGCCATGCCTGCGGCGATCACCGCGTCGAACGCGGGGCTCACCCCCGTGCCCCCCGCGCTGGGCCGGGGCACCGGCTGCATCATGTGCGCGCCGACCAGCACACCGGCGCTGTCCGCGCCGAACGGCGGTGTGCCCGTGAGGGATTCGTACAGCACGCAGGCCAGCGCGTACACGTCGGCGGCCGGGGTCACCTCGTCGCTGGAAAACCGTTCGGGCGCCATGTATTTCAAGGTGCCCACGGCGGTCCCCAATTGGGTGAGCTTCTCGTCCGTCGTCGCGCTGGCGATGCCGAAGTCCACCAGGTAGGCGAAGTCGTCGCCGGTGACCAGGATGTTCTGCGGTTTGACGTCGCGGTGCGTCACCCCGGCGGCGTGGGCCGCGTCCAGCGCCGCGGCGACCTGATGAATCAGGGCCACCGCCCGCGGAGTCGGCAGCGGGCCGTCGCGCTCGAGCAGCGTGTCCAGGTCGACGCCCTCGATCAGCCGCATCTCCAGATAGAGCTGCCCGTCGATCTCGCCGTAGTCGTGGATCGGCACCACGTGCGGCTCGCGCAGCCTGCCGGTG
>NZ_LZKC01000093.1:0-2850 GCF_001672685.1 Mycobacterium sp. E2462 | reverse complement strand
TCGGCGCGGTAGTCGGGCGTCAGCAACGGGTACGCGGCGGTCAGGCTCCGCTCGACGGTCTGGTAGTCGTAGGCGAAGACCTCCGGAATCTCCTTGGCCGCCAGGCCGGGAAGAACCGCCCGCGCCGCCTGCTCACCGCGCGTCTGCACCCGATCCCAGTACAGCCAGCCGGCCGCCGCGGACAACCCGATGAACGCTGCGACCATCGCGTAACCCGCGACGACCGCCAGCCGGCGCAACCACCGCATCAATTACCGCCGTCGGGGTATTTGATGTCGTAGCCGGTCATCCGCCCGCTCTCGTCCTCGTGCACGATGACCCGCAGGCGATACGGCGTGGAAGGCTTGTTGACACCGTCGATGTCGGCCACCGTGACGCGCACCGACACCAGCACGGACGCGTTATCCGCTACGGCGTCAACGCCTTCCAGCGCCGCGCCGTTGATCACGGCCTCCGACGTCGCGTTGGTGGTGCGGAAGATGGCCTTGAGGTTTTCGACGTTGTTGTTGGCGCCGAGCATGCCGCGCAGCGGGCCGCTGGTGCCGTTGACGAATCGATCCACGCTCTCGTCGATGTTGTCCTGTTTGTAGCTGAACATGTTGACGACGGTCTGGGTGGCGGTGTCGACGAAGCGCTGGTCGCGGGCCTGGGCGGCGGTGGTGTGCCGCTGCTGGATCAACAGCAGGGACACGCAGCCGGCCAAGACGCCGACCGCCAGCACCGCGGCGGCCAATGAGATCCAGCCCACCAGCCGGCGATTCGGCTGACGGCGCGGCGGCGGCTTCGGCGACGTGCGGGTCCGCGCCGCGGGTCTCGGCTTGGGCGCGGCGGGGACGTCGGGAACGTCGAAGCTGACCGGGGCGGCCTGGGCCTCCTCGGGTTTCGCCGGGCCCGCCGCACGGGACGCCCGGCGACGAACCCGCGGTGGCGTCGCGGGACCGCCGGTGACGACAGGCTCCATCACATAGGCCTTGGATCAAGCATCAGGTCCACCCAATTCTCCGCGCCGGAGGTGCTGCTGGCGCCGGCCGCGAAGATACCAGTGCCTCCCGCCGGATCGGCAAAGGCGCCGGTCTTCGGGTCGTAGGTGGCGTAGGCCGGCCCGCTGGCCTGCGGTTGCGGGCCGGGCCCCGGCGGCGGCCCCCACGGCTTTTCCGGGCCGGGCCCCGCCGGCGGCGGGCTGATCCCCTCGGGCGGCCCCGGCGGGGGCAGCCACTTCGGGTAGGGCAGCTGCGGCGGCACCGGCGGCACCCCGGGCGGCTGCCAGGAGGTGAACGGCGGCGGCGGCCCGTTGTCGTTGGGCGGCGGCGGGTCGAAGGCCGGCTGCTTGTTGGGCAGCGGCCCCGGCCCGGGCACCACGCCCGGCGGCGGCGGACCGACGATCGGCGTCCCGGGATCGGGTTGGGCGCTCGGCGGAATGTAGGGGAACTTGTTGGGCGGCAACACGTTCAGGCCGTTGGTCATCGGCGTGTCGTACGGGACCGGCGGGCCGCGCCACGGGTTGCGGCCGACCGGCACGTACCCCTTCGGATCCCGGCACAGCTGGATCGTGGGTGCCCGCTTGCCGGGAAACTCCTGGCACGGGTAGTTGCGCGCGCCACGGACCGTGCTGGGATCGCTCTGCGCGGTCTTGCAGTACATGTCCTTCGGCAGCTCGCGCACCGTCTCGTCGGCGGGAGTGCGCATCAGCGGCGGGGGCAGGAACCCGACGGCGCAGGGCGGCGGGTCGTTGAGGTCGAGCTTGAAGTCCAGCTTGCCGCCCTCGTCGAGGGGAGGACCGCCCGCCATCGTGATGATGGCCGCGAACAACGCCGGCAGCACGACCAGCAGGTGCTCGATCGACTTGTGGTAGATGACGCCGACGCGGCCGAGGTTCGCCAGGCTGGCGGCCAGCGCCGGGAAGGAGGGGCGAATCCCGGAGAACGCGGTGCTGGCCTGGTCGATCGCCCCCGGCGCGATCGCCAGGGTGTCGCGCAGCTGCGGGTCGGCCTGCCGCACCTCGGAGGTGAACCGGGCCAACCCGTCGGCGAGCGACTTGACGTCGGCGCCGGCGCGGATCTGTGCCTGCAGGAACGGGCCCGCCTGGTCGATCAGTTGCGAGATCTGCGGGTAATTGGCGTTGGCCTCGTCCACCAGCAACCGGGCCGACTCGAAGAGCCGGGCCATCTCGGGCCCCGACCCGTTGGCGGCGACGAACGTCTCGTGCAGCAGTTCGCGTAGCCGGGTGTCGCCCAGGCTGTTGACCAGCGCCTCGGCCCGCTTGAGGAGGTCGGCCACGTCCTGGCCGATCCGGGTGTTCTGCCGGTCGATGTGAGACCCGTTGTGCAGCCTGGTCGAAGCCGGGGCCTTGGGCGGCACCAGGTCGATGTACTGCTCACCGACGGCCGACACGCTCTTGACGGTGGCGGTGACGTTGGACGGGATGGCGGTGCCGCTGTTGAGCCGCATGTCCGCGACCACACCGGTGGGGGTCAGGCCCACCGACTCGACCCGGCCCACGGCGACGCCGCGGTAGGTGACGTTCGCGTTCTTGTACAGGCCGCCGCCGGCGATGAAATCGGCGCTGACGCCGTAGGTCCCGATGCCGAGCGCCGCGGGCAGCCGCAGGTAGAAGATCGCCATCACGGTCAGGGTGATCACGGTGATGACCGAGAAGATCCACAGCTGGATCCTGGTGAGCCTGTCGTGCATCTGTTCTGCCGCCCCCTAGTGTCCCGATGCCGTGCCGGGCGGAATCTTGAACGGATCGGCGGCCTGTCCGGACAGGTTGGCCAACTCACCGGTCAAGAAATCCGGCGGGTTGAGGATCTCGTTCATGTGGGCCATGTTCGGATCGAAGTACGCGGTGGT
>NZ_LZKC01000092.1:0-884 GCF_001672685.1 Mycobacterium sp. E2462 | reverse complement strand
CCTACTGGCGTCAGGAATTGGCCGATGTGCCGGAGCTGATATCGCTGCCCACCGACCGGGCCCGGCCACCGGCGCCCACGCACCGCGGTGCCGACGCCGAGCTGCGCATCGAGGCGCCCCTGTGGGCGGGAATCAAGGCGCTTGCGGCCGCATACAACGCGACCCCATCGATGGTGTTGCAGGCGGCCCTGGCGGTGTTGCTGAGTCACGCGGGGGCCGGCCAAGACATCACGCTGGGCTCGCCGATCGCCGGGCGGCTCGACCCAGCGGTCGACGACCTGGTCGGGTTCTTCATCAACACCTGGGTGTTGCGGGTCCAGGTCAGGCCTGAGCACCGGTTCCGCGACGTGCTCGAGCAGGTGCGACGCAAGGCCCTGGACGCCTACAGCAACCAGGAGGTGCCCTTCGAGCGCCTGGTCGACCGGCTCCACTGTGCGCGCTCGACGGCTCATCACCCATTGTTCCAGGTGTGCATGGCCTTTCAGAACCTCGGCGCGCCCCGGCAGGTGACGCTGCAGGGAGTGCACGTCGAGCAACTCGGCGTCTTCCGCCGGCCGGTCAAATTCGACCTGGACTTCGATCTGGGCGAGGTCCCGACCGGGGATCCAGCCGCCCCGATGGCCGCCGGCGTGCTGACCTACGCCGCCGAGCTGTTCGACCGCTCCACCATCGACCGGCTCCTCACCTGGTTCGGCACCGTCCTGGAAAACGCCGTCGCGGATCCCGCGGTCGCGGTCGGCGACATCTCGTTGCTCGAGGACGGCGAGTGGGATTTGTTGGTGCGGTTGTGGTCTGGTGCGGGTGTGGGGGCGCCGGTGGCCGGGCCCGGTCGGTGGGCAGCGATATCAGCTCCGGCACATCGGCCAATTCCTGACGCCAGTAGG
>NZ_LZKC01000091.1:0-13498 GCF_001672685.1 Mycobacterium sp. E2462 | reverse complement strand
GGCGTGGCCGCCGGTGCGGGGGCGGGCCGCGCCGGGGCGTCGGAGGCCGGGATCGACAGGTCCAGGCGGGTCTCGATCCGTTCGACGCGCTGCAGCAGCGCCGACTCGGTGTCGCTGGCCGACGGCAGCAGCAGGCGGGCGCAGACGACCTCCAGCAGCAGCCGCGGCGCCGTCGCGCCACGCATCTCCCCCAGCCCGGCCTGCACCACCTCCGCGTAGCGGGTCAGGGTGGCCGGCCCGATGCGGACCGCCTGCTCGCGCATCCGCTCCAGCACGTCCTCGGGCGCGTCGACCACCCCGCGGCTGACCGCGTCGGGCACGGCCTGCAACACGATCAGGTCGCGGAACCGCTCCAGCAGATCGGTGGCGAAGCGCCGCGGGTCGTGGCCCGCGTCGATCACCGACTCCACCGCCCCGAACAGCGCCTGGGCGTCCGCCGCGGCCAGGGCGTCCACCGCGTCGTCGATCAGCGCGACGTCGGTGGCGCCCAGCAGGCCCAACGCCCGCTGATAGGTGACGTGGGAGTTCTCCGCGCCGGCCACCAGCTGGTCCAGCACCGACAGCGTGTCGCGCGGCGAGCCGCCGCCGGCACGGATCACCAGCGGGTACACCGCGTCGTCGACGACGACGCCCTCCTGCTCGCAGATCCGCCCGACCAGCCCCCGCATGGTCTTGGGCGGCAGCAACCGGAACGGGTAATGATGCGTGCGCGACCGGATGGTCGGCAGCACCTTCTCGGGCTCGGTGGTGGCGAAGATGAAGATCAGGTGCTCGGGCGGCTCCTCGACGATCTTGAGCAACGCGTTGAACCCGGCCGTGGTGACCATGTGCGCCTCGTCGACGATGAACACCCGGTACCGCGACTGCGCGGGCGCGTAGAACGCCCGGTCCCGCAGCTCCCGGGTGTCGTCGACGCCGCCGTGGCTGGCGGCGTCGAGCTCCACCACGTCGATGCTGCCGGGCGCGTTCGGCGCCAGCGCCTGACACGAGTCGCACACCCCGCACGGGCTGGCCGTCGGGCCCTGGGCGCAGTTCAGGGACCGGGCCAGGATGCGGGCCGAGGAGGTCTTGCCGCAGCCCCGCGGGCCGGAGAACAGGTAGGCGTGATTGATCCGGCCGGCTTCCAGCGCGATCGACAGCGGTTCGGTGACGTGCTCCTGCCCGACCACTTCGGCGAAGGTTGCCGGTCGGTACTTGCGGTAGAGAGCCACGGTGAGCAGGCTACCGGCGCGGCCCGACGACGGCCCGCCGCGCGGCGGTCGTCAGTGCACGCCCGACGCCGACGGCGCCAGCAGCCGCTCGGAGGCTGCCAGCAGCGCGCAGGTGGCCAGCCCGTCGACCGCGTCGCGCAGGTCCGGCAGTGAGGGGAACGTCGGGGCGATCCGGATGTTCTTGTCCTCGGGGTCCTTGCGGTAGGGGAACGACGCGCCCGCCTCGGTGACCGCGATCCCGGCGTCCTTGGCCAGGGCGACGGTGCGCCGGGCGGTGCCGGGCAGCACGTCGAGGCTGATGAAGTAGCCGCCCTTGGGCTCGGTCCAGGAGGCGATCTTGGAGTCGCTCAGCCGCTGCTCCAGGATCTCCGCCGCCAGCGCGAACTTGGGCGCCAGGATCTGCTGGTGGCGCAGCATGTGCAGGCGCACCCCGTCGGCGTCACGGAAAAAGCGCAGGTGCCGCAGCTGGTTGACCTTGTCGGGGCCGATCGACTTCTTGCCCGCGTACTGCAAATACCAGGCGATGTTGCCCAGCGAGCCGCCCAGGAAGCTGACGCCGGCCCCGGCGAAGGTGATCTTGGAGGTGGAGGCGAACACGTAGGGCCGGTTCGGGTTGCCGGCCTTGGCGGCCAGCCCCAGGACGTCGACCTGGCGCAGGAAGTCGTGCGTCAGCGTGTGCACGGCGTACGCGTTGTCCCAGAACAACCGGAAGTCGGGGGCCGCGGTCCGCATCTGCACCAGGCGCAGCACCGTGTCCCAGGAGTAGGTGACGCCCGTCGGGTTGCCGAACACGGGCACCGCCCACATGCCCTTGATCGCGGGATCGGCGGCGACCAGCTCCTCGATCAGCCCCACGTCGGGGCCGTCCTCGAGCATCGGCACGGCGATCATCTCGATGCCCATCGTCTCGGTGATCGCGAAGTGGCGGTCGTAGCCGGGGGCGGGGCAGAGGAACTTGACGACCGGTTCGTCCTTCCAGGGCCGCTGCGAGTCCACGCCGCCGTAGAGCATCGAGAACGCGACCAGGTCGTGCATGAGTTCCAGGCTGGAGTTGTTGCCGGCGATCAGGTTCTGCACCGGGATGCCGAGCAGCTCGCCGAAGATGGCGCGCAGCTCGGGCAGTCCGTGCAGGCCGCCGTAGTTACGGGTGTCGGTGCCCTCGCTGTCGCGGTAGGAGTCCCCGGGCAGGCTGAGCAGCTGGTTGGACAGGTCGAGCTGGGCCGGCGACGGCTTTCCGCGGGTCAGGTCGAGCGACAGCTTCTTGGCTTGCAGCTCCGCGTAGGCCTGCTCGTTGCGGGCATGTTCGGCGGCAAGCTCGGTAGCTCCGAGGGACTCCAGCGACACCATGGACCCATTCACTCCTCGACCGTGGTTGCGGGGTCAGCTCGGGCCCCAGACGATAGGGGACCCCGCGCACCCGACAGAGCCCATTGACCCTTGCTGCCTTCCGGCCCTGGGGGAGTTCACAGGATAGACGCCGCGCGGGGTCCGGCAACGAGTCTAGTACCCGGTTCCGCGCGACAGGCGAGCGACTGGCAGCAACCGACGTGGCCTCGGTTACCATGGCCCACGGAGGATTCGCCTAGTGGCCTATGGCGCTCGCCTGGAACGCGGGTTGGGTTAACAGCCCTCGCGGGTTCAAATCCCGCATCCTCCGCCAATTGGCCGGGTCGGTCACCTTTAGGCTGACCCGTGCCGATCAGCTTGAGGAGGCTTATGGGGCGCAAGGTCGCCGTCTTTTGGCACGCGTCGTTCTCGATCGCTGCCGGCTTCCTCTACTTCTTGTTCGTGCTGCCCCGCTGGCCCGAGCTGATGGGTGACACCGCGCATTCCCTGGGGACGGCGCTGCGGATCGTCACCGGTGCGGTCATCGCGCTGGCGGCGCTGCCCGTGGTGTTCACGCTGCTGCGCACCCGCAGGCCAGAGTTCGGCACCCCGCAGCTGGCGCTGACGCTGCGGGTGTGGTCGATCGTGGCCCACGTCCTGGCCGGCGTGCTGATCATCGGCACCGCGATCAGCGAGATCTGGCTCAGCCTGAACGCCGCCGGCCGCTACCTGTTCGGGATCTACGGCGCGGCCGCCGCGATCGCCGTGCTGGGCATCTTCGCCTTCTACCTCTCCTTCGTCGCGGAACTGCCGCCGCCGCCACCCAAACCGATCAAGGCGAAGAAGCCGAAGAAGCGTCGGGAGAAGAAGCGCCTGGCCGACTTAGACGAGACGGCCGACGACGAAACGGACGACGAAACGGCCGACGCCACGGACGCCGACGAGGTGGTTGCCGACGCCGCGGACGTCGACGACAGCGAGACGCCCGAGCCGGAAGCCCAGCCCGAGCCCGACACCGTCGTGGCCGACGCCGGGGCGACGCCACCCGCCGAGCCCAAGCAAGAAGCCCCCGACGAAACCCCCGAAGACCCCGAGCCGGCCGACGAGCCCGACGCGGACGTCCCGGCGCGGCTGCGCAACCGGCGCCCCACGGGCAAGGGGTCGCACCGGATGCGTCGCAGGCGCACCCGCAGCGGCGTCGCCCTCGACGAGGACTGAAACCCCTCGATCAGCCCTTGTGCCGCATCCGCGCCACGTAGTCCCCGAGCAGCCGCTGCGTGTGCTCGGCGCCCCACAGCCGGCGGACCTCGTCGTCGGTGACGCCGCGGGCGCGCAGGCGCGCCATCGTCGGCTCCCGCAGCTGGGCCTTGGTGTGCCGATACGCCTCGGCGGGGATGGCGCCGAGGTCGGCCGCCTCGGCCACCGCAGCCTCGAGCAGGTCCTCGGCGACGACGCGGTGCGCAAATCCGGCGGAGATGGCGTCGGCTCCGCGGTAGATCCGGCCGCCGAGCAGCGCGTCCTCGGCGTGCCGCCCGCACGCGTAGCGCAGCACCTCCAACGCGGCCACCGGGAAGGGCACGCCGACGCGCACCTCGGTCGCGCCGATCTGGGCGTCCGGTCCGATCAATCGCCGGTCGCAGGCGCAGGCCAGCACGCAGCCACCCGCGATGGCGGCGCCGTTGATCGCGGCCACGGTCGGGCCCTGGTAGGCGAACACGGCCTCGAAGGCCGCGGACAGCGCGGGCACCAGCCGGTCGGTGTAGTCGGCGCCGCCGTCGACCACGCGGTTCAGGTCCACCCCCGCGCTGAAGACGCGACCCGCCCCGGTGATGACGAGGGGCCCGGCGCCCGAATGCGCCAGCTCGTTCACCGATCGGGCCAGCTCTTCGAGCAGTTCGACGTCGAGGGCGTTGACGCGCCCGGCGGTCAGGGTCAGGATGCGGACGTCGCCGGAGCGTCGGGCCTCGATCATGGTCATGCCCGTCAGCTCGCCGCGACCAGGACGACGGGGATGTCGGTGTTCTCGTCGGTGTGGTAACTGGCGCACACCCGGTGGTAGCCGTCGGCGATCTGCAGGGGGACGCCCTTCGCGAAGTTGCCGCGCACCAGCAGGATCGGCGACAGCGGCTGGCCTTTCTCGATTTTGGCGAGGTCGGCGGCCACGTGGGGATTGCCGACGTCGAGCAAGCCCAGCTGGGCCGCCCGCAAGATGTCCTTGGCCTTCTTGTGCGCGACGGTTCCCGCCTTGAGCTCCTTGATCAGCTTCTTCACCGTCTTGCCGTCGGCGAGCATGGCCAGGTAGTCGGCCGCCGCCGGGAAGTCGTGATCTTCGGGCTTGCTCAGCCACTGCACGCCTGCCATCGATGATCTCCCTTTCGTGGCGCCTCGACGGCGCTTCCGCGGCGCCGATCACGACGGAGCCTACCGGCGCCGGGGGCGTTTTCGGCCGACATATTGGCCGCCGAATCCACCTATTGGGGCAGACCGAAAACCCCTATGCTGAGCGAGTGCCAAACACCTATCGCGTCGTCCAGTGGAACACCGGAAACGTCGGCAAGAGCTCGCTGAAATCGATCGTCACCAACCCCACCCTCGAGCTCGTCGGGTGCTACGCCTGGTCCCCCGCGAAGGCCGGCCGCGACGCCGGGGAGCTGGTCGGCATCGCCCCGGTCGGCGTCACGGCCACCAACGACGTCGAGGAGCTGCTGGCCCTCAAGCCGGACTGCGTGGTCTACAACCCGATGTGGATCGACGTCGACGAGCTGGTCCGCATCCTGTCCGCGGGGGTCAACGTGGTGACGACGGCGTCGTTCATCACCGGGCACAACCTCGGCGCGGGCCGCGACCGGATCCTCGAGGCGTGCGGCAAGGGCAACGCGACCATCTTCGGGTCCGGCGTCAGCCCGGGCTTCGCCGAGCTGCTGGCCATCGTGTCCGCCATGGTGTGCAACCGGATCGACAAGGTGACGGTCAACGAGGCCGCGGACACCACGTTCTACGACTCGCCGGACACCGAGAAGCCGGTGGGCTTCGGCCAGCCGATCGACAATCCGGAGCTGCCCGCGATGGCGGCCAAGGGCACGGCGATCTTCGGCGAGGCCGTCCGGCTGGTGGGTGACGCGCTGGGCGTCGAGCTCGACGAGGTGCGCTGCGTGGCCGAATTCGCCCAGACGACGGCCGATCTGGAGATGGCCTCCTGGACCATTCCGGCCGGCTGCGTCGCCGGCACCTACATCAGCTGGCAGGGGCTCGTCGGCGACACGGTCCTGATCGACCTCAACGTGCGCTGGCGCAAGGGACAGACGCTCGAGCCCGACTGGAAGATCGACCAGGACGGCTGGGTCATCCAGATCGACGGGCAGCCCACGGTCACGACAAAAGTCGGCTTCCTGCCGCCGCCCTACTTCGAGGCGACCACGCTCGAGGAGTTCATGGACCTCGGTCACATCATGACCGCGGTGCCCGCGCTCAACGCGATCCCGGCAGTCGTCGCCGCGCCGCCCGGCATCGCGACCTACGCCGACCTGCCGCTCACCCTCCCGCGGGGGAATGCCCACGTCAGCCGAGCCCGCTGAACGGCGCTCAGGGCGGGCCGTCCGCCGGCGGCTCGTCCGGGCCGGGCGGCCGCTGGGGCGGCGACTCCCCCAGGTACCGGCGCAACCGCAGCAGCTGATTGACCACCATGCCGATGCCCACCAGCATCAGCGCCGCCACTATCACCACCACGACCGCGGTGCTCACACCGTCCATGATGACAGGACCATGGGTTTGGGCGGCTCCCGTCGCCGGGTAGATACCCCGGCATGAGTGCCGAAGACAAGCTGAAGAACAAGATCGAAGACCTCGGCGGCCGGGCCAAGGAGGCCATCGGTAAGGCCACCGGCGACCACGAGACCAGGGACGAGGGCCGGGCGGACCAGGCGAAGTCCAGCCTCAAGGACGCCGGCGAGAAGGTAAAGGACGCCTTCAAGAAGTAATGGGAACCGTCAAGACGGGGCGCCGGTTGCTGGCGTCCGGTGCCCTCGCGCTCGGACTGGCCGGCACGCTGGTGGCCAGCGTGCCGCCGGCGTCCGCGGACCCGTGCCCGGACGTCGAGGTGGTGTTCGCCCGCGGTTCGGGTGAGCCCACGGGCGTCGGCGGAATCGGCCAGTCGTTCGTCGACGCGCTGCACAACCGCGTCGGCGGCAGGACCTACGCGGTCTACCCGGTGAACTACCTGGCCAGCACCGACTTCGCCAACAGCAACTTCCCGTCGACGGTCATCGACGGCATCCGCGACGCCAGCTCCCACATCGAGGCGACGGCGGCCAATTGTCCCAACACCCGCGAGGTGCTCGGCGGCTATTCGCAAGGCGCCGCCGTGCTGGGCTACGTCACGGCCGCGACCGTGCCGCCGGGCGTGCCCGCGTCGGCGGTGCCCCCGCCGATGCCCCCGGAGGTGGCCCGGCATGTCGCCGCGGTCACCCTGTTCGGCACCCCGTCGGGTCAGTTCCTGGACAAGTACCACGCGCCCCCTCTCGTCATCGGGCCGTCGTATCAGCCCAAGACCCTCGAGCTGTGCGCCCAGGGCGACCCGATCTGCGGCAGCGGGGACGGCAGCGACCCGGCGGCGCACGTCTCCTACGGCCTGAACGGCATGACGAACCAAGCCGCGGACTTTGCCGCGAGCCACCTGTAGGCGCCGCGGACCCGGATAGCAGAATCACACCATGCGCGTTCTGATCACGGGCGGTACCGGATTCGTCGGCGGCTGGACGGCCAAGGCCATCGAGGACGCCGGTCACACCGTCCGGTTCCTCGTCCGCAATCCCAAGAAGCTCGACACCACCGTCGGCACCCTAGGGGTGGACGTCTCGGACTTCGCCGTCGCCGACATCACCGACCGGATGGCGGTGCGCGACGCGCTGCAGGGCTGCGACGCCGTCGTGCACAGCGCCGCGCTGGTCGCCACCGACCCGCGGCAGACCGCCGACATGCTGGCCACCAACATGCAGGGCGCGCAGAACGTCCTGGGCCAGGCCGTCGAGCTCGGGCTGGACCCGATCGTGCACGTCTCGAGCTTCACCGCGTTGTTCCATCCGGGCCTCGAGACCATGACGGCGGATTTGCCGGTCACCGGCGGGGCGGACGGCTACGGGACGTCGAAGGCCCAGGTGGAGATCTACGCCCGCGGGCTGCAGGACGCGGGCGCGCCGGTCAACATCACCTATCCGGGGATGGTGATCGGGCCGCCCGTCGGGGACCAGTTCGGCGAGGCCGGCGAGGGTGTGCGGGCCGCAGTGCAGATGCACGCGATCCCGGGGCGCAGCGCCGGGTGGCTGGTGGTCGACGTGCGCGACCTGGCCGCCCTGCACGCGGCGCTGCTGGAGCCCGGCCGCGGGCCGCGCCGCTACACCGCCGGCGGCCACCGGGTGTCCGCCGGTGAGCTGGCGAACATCCTCGGCCAGGTGGCGGGGACGCCCATGCTGGCGGTGCCGATCCCGGACACCGCGCTGCGCGTCGCCGGGGCGGTGCTGGATCGGGCGGGCCGGTTCCTGCCGTTCGAGACCCCGATCACCTGGGCCGGCATGCAGTACTACACGCAGATGCCCGCCTCCGACGATTCGCCCAGCGAGCGGGAACTCGGCATCACCTACCGGGACCCGCAGCAGACCATGGCCGACACGTTCCAGGCCATTCGCGCGCAGGACGCCGAGTAGGCGTCAGGCGGGCCGGATCTCCAGGCCGACGTGCACCTTATCGATGCCGCCGCGCACGATCGAGTGGGCGTAGAACCACCAGGCGTGATACCAGTACCGCTTGAGCACGGCGTTGTAGACCCGCCGGGTCTCCGACTTCGGCAGCACCCGCGCGACGCCTTCGACCTCGTCGCTCTTGGGCTTGCCCAGCGCGGCGCTCTTGGCGAGGGTCACCCGCGGGGTGTTCTTGATCCGCTTGGTCTTCCACGAGCCGTCGTCGGTGATGACCAGGAGCTTGTCGCCGTCGGGCACCCCCCAGATGGGCGTGGGCTTGGGCCGGCCGTCCTTGGTGAAGGTCGTCAACAGCAGGTACTTGGACTTGATGACGTCCGCGAAGGTGATGGCCACGGTCGGTCCTTATCTGTCTGGGTTGCCAGGACCATTTCCCAATAGTTCACATTTTTAATCATTCAGTTCCGCGGCGTCGATCAGCGCGGCGGCGGCCGCCCGGGCGTGCACGGCGGGCGCGGTGTCGTTGAGCGAGGTCGCCAGCGCGGCCGCGCCCTCGAACAGCACGGCGAGCTGCTGGCCGAGCAGATGCGGGTCCGCCGCGCCGGCGTCCTGCGCGACCGCGATCAGCCGGCGGATGAAGTCTCGCTTGTGCGCCCTGACGATCCCGTCGGTGCTGGCCAGCGCCCCGGCCGATTCCACCGCCGCGTTGTGGAACGGGCAGCCGCGCACGACGTCGCCACGGCCCACGTCGAAGATCGCCAGGAGCCGTTCGCGGGGGGACAGCGTGTTGTCGTCGAGGCAGCGCTCGAGCGGCGAGCCACCGCGGTCATCGATGGCGCGCAGGTAGTGGTCCACCAGGTCGTTCTTGGTGGCGAAGTGCTGGTAGAGCGTGCGCTTGGACACGCTGGCCTCGCGGGCGATCAATTCGACGCCGGTCGCGTGAATTCCGTTGCGGTAGAACAGCCGCGCCGCGGCCCGCTCGATGCGCTCCCGCGCGCCCCGCCCGGGCCGGGTCTGCGCGCCGCCGACGTCGCTCATCGCTTCATGCTACACCGTTCGGTTTACAACTCCGGGCGCTGCGATTAGGGTGAGGCCAACCAAGTAAACCGATCAGTTTCATTCGAGAGGAAGCGGATGCGCAGTTCCCCCGAGGCGCGGCCCGGCACCCAAGACGGCTGGGGTGAGCAACAGTCACGGCTGCTGACCTGGCACGACCCGATCACCACCCAGGCCAGCGTCGCGTCGATGTCCGGCCTGTCCTACTGGCGCGCCGTCGCCGACGGCCAGCTGCCGCCCCCGCCGATCGGTGAGCTGATCCGGATGCGGGTCACCGACGTGGAACACGGCCGCATCGCGTTCAGCTGCGAGCCCGACGCGTCGATGTACAACCCGCTGGGAATGGTGCACGGCGGCGTGGTGTGCACTCTGCTCGACACGGTCACGGGCTGCGCGGTGCACACCACCTTGCCCGAGGGGGTCGCCTACACCTCGGTCGAAATCAAGGTCAACTACCTCAAGGCCGTGACCGTGGCGAGCGCTCCCCTGACCGCGGTGGGCACGGTCATCAAAGCCGGGTCGCGCATCGGGTTCGCCGAGGCCACCGCCAGCGACGCGGCCGGGAACCTGGTCGCCACCGCCACCAGCACCCTGTTGATCTTCCAGGCGCCCGGCCGGCAGAACGGGTCCCGATGACCGCCCCGATCCTGGTGATCGGCGCGACCGGCCGGCACGGCGGCACCGGCGCGACCGTCGTCGACCAGTTGCTGCGCCGCGGGCATCCGGTGCGCGCCCTGGTGCGGACCGACGACGAACGCGCCGCCGAGCTGCGCCGGCGCGGCGCCGTGACGGTGCTCGGCGACCTACACGACCGGGCGTCGCTGGTCCCGGCGGCGGCGGACGTGGCCGCCGTCTACTTCACCTACCCCGTTGCGGCCGGCGCGGTTTCGGCCGCCGCGAATCTCGCGTCGGCGCTGCGCGCCGCCGCGCCCGGCGCGCACCTGGTCGTGATGTCGATGGTGGTGTCCTCGGTTGAGAGCCCCAGCAAGCTGGGGCAGGCGCAGGCCGTCGCCGAGGAGGTGTTCGCCTGGGCCGGCCTTGATCCGACCGTGCTGCGGTTCGCCGGACTCTTCCACGAGAACGTCCTGCTGTTGCACGGGGCGACGATCCGGTCGGACCGCTTGATCGCCAACAGTTTTGGTGACGGTCCGGCGCCGTGGATCGGCGGCCAGGACGCCGCCGAGATCACCGTGGCGCACCTGCTCAGCCCGCGGCCGCCCGCCCCGGCCATCAGTTACCCGCCACCGGCCGAGGTGATCACCCACGCGCAGATCGCCCGTGTCATCGCCGAGCACACCGGGCGCGACGTCCGCTACCAGCCGCTGTCGGCCGCGGCGTGGCGCGCTGAACTCGAGCGCGCCGCCGAGTCAGACCCGGCCTCGCCCATCAACGCCGCCATGGCTCAACACATTTCAACGTTGGGCGCCGCGCTGTCGCAACGTTGCGAACCGATGGTCGCACCCGATCCGGACGCGCTGGCCGGCGTGCTCGGCCGGCCGCCGACCCCCTTCGCGGATTTCGTCAAGCGAAACCTGCACCGCTTCCTGCCGTCATCCAGCACGACCTGACACCGTCAACAAAGGAGCACACCATGTCATCGGTATTCATCACCGGAGCCAGCCGCGGCATCGGCCGGGCGCTGGCCACCGAATTCGGGCGCCGCGGGCACCGCGTGGTCGCCACCGCCCGCGACCCGCGCACGCTCGCCGACCTCGACGTCGACGCGCGCCTCGCGCTCGACGTCACCGACGACGCCAGCGTCACCGCCGCCGTCGCGGCCGCCGGCGACGTCGACATCCTCATCTCCAACGCAGGCTTGATCTTCTATGCCGCCGTCGAGGCCACCCCGCTGCCGGAGTTGCAACGCCTGCTCAACCTCAACGCCGTCGGCGCGATCCGGGTGGCCCAGGCGGTGTTGCCGGGGATGCGGGCCCGCGGCGGCGGCAAGCTGCTGTTCATGTCCAGCGTGATGGGGCGCCTGGTGTTGCCGCCGGGGGCCGCCTACGCCGCGACGAAGTGGGCGCTGGAGGCGCTGGTCGAGGCGTTGGCCATCGAGGTGGCGCCCCATGGCGTGCAGGCCGCCCTGCTGGAACCCGGCGCGGTGAGCTCCGGGGCGCTCGACGACGTGACCACCTACACCCTGCCCGACGACCCCTACGCCGCGATCCTGCGCAACGGCGGGCCCCGCGCGGGCCTGATGACCCCACAGCGGGTCGCGACCGAGGTGGCCGACGCCGCCGAGCGGCCGGACCTGCCGTTGCGCATCCCGGTCGGCGACGCCGCGCGGGCGGTGCTGGCCGCTCGCCGCGCGGCTCCCGACGATGCGCCCTTCGACGCGGCGGCCGCCGCGGGCGAATCGGCGGCCTGATCACGGTCCTGACCGGCACCGATCGGGACGGCTCGCAGCGGGCGCAGCGGATCCGTGAAGTTTTGTCTCGAGGGTGTGAAAGCTTCGTTAAGAACGTGGCCGATCCTTCGGCCGGCCCGCACCGTAGAGGGATGACGCTCTTCGAGCTCCTCCCCTCGCTGCGGCACGGGTTGAACCCGCACCTCGACCGCGCGATCTGGCCGTTGAGCTCCTATGTCGACGACGCGGGCCGGCTGTGCGTCGGCGGGGTGGCGACGCCCGAGATCGCCGCCCAAAGCGGCACGCCCTGCTACGTCGTCGACGAAGAGGACTTTCGCGCCCGCATCCGCTGCTACCGCGCCACGCTTCCCGACGTCGAACTGCTGTACGCGGGCACGGCGCTGCTCAGCGTCGACGTGGCCCGCTGGGCCGTCGCCGAGGGCGCCGGGGTCGACGTGTGCTCGGGCGGCGAGCTGGCGATCGCCCTGGCCGCCGGCGTCTCGCCATCGAGGATCATCCTGCACGGCAACGCCAAGACGCCGGGCGAACTGCACGACGCGGTGGCGGCCGGGGTGGGGCGCATCGTCATCGACTCGCCGAACGAGATCGCCCTGCTGGCCGGGTGGCGGCGCCGGCAGAAGGTGCTGGTGCAGGTTATCGCGGACGTCGGCGCCGCGGCGCCCGAGCAGAAGTTCGGCTTCACCCTGGCCGGCGGTCAGGCGACGGCCACGGTCAAGCGCGTCGCCGACCAGCGGTGGCTGCAGCCGGTCGGGCTGCACTGCCAGCTCGGCTCGCAGCTCACCGACGCCGCGCCGTACGGCGCCGCGATCCGGCAGATGGTCGCCACGATGGCCGCGGTGCGCGACCGCCACCAGATCGTGCTAACCGAGCTCAGCCTCGGCGGCGGCCACGCCGTGCCGTACCTGTCCGGCGACCCGGAGTTCAACCTGCGCGAGCTGGGCGCCGTCATCGACGCCGCGCTGGGCGACGCCTGCGCCGACCACGACTATCCCCGGCCGAGGGTGGTCATCGAGCCGGGGCGGGCGATCGCGGCGCGAGCCGGGATCACCCTGTGCCGGGTGGTGACGGTCAAGCGGGGCCCGGGCGGGCGGACCTTCGTCGCGGTCGACGGCGGCGGGATCGATCACCCGCGCGAGGCCGTGCAACACACGAAATACACCGTCGCGCTGGCGAATCGTCATCAGCCTTCGGCGACCGCTCAGGTCACGGTCGTGTGCCGCGACTGCGGCGCCGACGACGAGATCGCGCGCGACGTCCAGTTGCCCGCCGACATCCGTCCGGGCGATCTCCTGGCGATCGCGTGCACCGGCGCCTATCACCACTCGGTGGGATCGAGCCGCAATATGGTCGGTCGACCGCCGCTCGTCGGGGTGTCCGGCGGGCGGTCCCGCGAATTGGTGCGCCGAGAGACCATCAGCGACCTCCTGGCCCGCGACAGCGGCTGGCCGGGATCGGGTGGTGACTGATGGTGTCGCTGGGCGCCGTCCGCGACGCGGCGAGCCGCGGCGCAACCACGCTGCGATTGGACGCGCCCACCCGGGCCTGGGGCGGCGCGGCGTCGCTGCGCGTCACCTCCGCGTACGCGGTCCTGCTGATCGCGGTCTACGCGGGCCTGAACGCCCTGGGTCCGCACGCGCGCCACGTCGCCGTCAGCCGCATGAGCACCAACCTGCACAATCTGGCGCGCGGGCATCTGGGCACCCTGATCGGCAGCGCGTTCGTCGACGACGGCGGTGAGCTGTGCCTGTGGCTGCCGGGGCTGGTATGCCTGCTCGCCCTGGGGGAAATGCTCTGGCGCAGCATGGGTTTGCTGATCACCTTCGCGGTCGGCCACATCGGTGCCACGT
>NZ_LZKC01000090.1:0-16296 GCF_001672685.1 Mycobacterium sp. E2462 | reverse complement strand
TGATCAGCGTCGCCAGGCACAACGCGGCGTCACGCTTCACCGGCCCCCCGATGAACATCGTCTTGGGGGCGGCGGCGGGCGGGGCGACGAGATAGTGGCTCGGCGGCACCAGCTCGGGTCCAAGGTTCTGCGGTGCCGGCGGCGGCACGGCGGGGGCGGGTGCCGGCGCGGGTGGCAGCGGGTCCGCCGAGGCGGCGCCGCCCGTGGCAATCGCACAGCCGATCAGGCCGGCGATCAGGCCCCCCAGGACGACCCGGGGCGCGGGCACGATCTCTTTCATCTGCGTCGGTCCTTTCACAGGCTCGATACCAGAAGCCGTCGATAGAGGCCGACTGTAACTACAGGTCAAAGGCGGTGAACAGGCTCGACACACAGCTGGGATGAACCTCTGATCGGTGCGCAACGGAACCGAGACCAAGCTGTGGCCGGCGTTCTCGACGTGGCGGCCCTTATACCCTGTTCAGGTGACCGAAACCCCGACCAGCGCGCCAGCAAGCAACGCCGGCGCCGTTCAGACGGACTCCGACGCGCCGCCGCACCGCTACACCGCGGCGCTGGCGGGCCGCATCGAGAGCACGTGGCAGGACAACTGGGCCAAGCTTGGAACCTTCAACGTGCCCAACCCGGTCGGCTCCCTGGCCCCGAAGGACGGCACCCCCATTCCCGCCGACAAGTTGTTCGTGCAGGACATGTTCCCGTACCCCTCGGGCGAAGGCTTGCACGTCGGTCACCCGCTGGGCTACATCGCCACCGACGTCTACGCCCGCTACTTCCGGATGGCCGGCCGTAATGTGTTGCACGCGTTAGGTTTCGATGCTTTCGGTTTGCCGGCCGAGCAGTACGCGGTGCAGACCGGCACCCATCCGCGCACCAGGACCGAAGCCAACGTGGTCAACTTCCGCAGGCAGCTGGGCCGCCTGGGTCTGGGTCACGACACCCGGCGCAGCTTCTCCACCACCGACGTGGAGTTCTACAAGTGGACGCAGTGGATCTTCCTGCAGATCTACAACGCGTGGTTCGACCCCGCGGCAAACAAGGCACGACCGATCGCCGAGCTGATCGCCGAATTCGACTCGGGCGCAAGCACCCTCGACGACGGGCGGGACTGGGCCGCGCTGTCGGCGGGGGAGCGGTCCGACGTGATCGACGGGCACCGCCTGGTTTACCGCGCCGACTCGATGGTGAACTGGTGCCCCGGCCTGGGCACAGTGCTGGCCAACGAGGAGGTCACGTCCGACGGTCGCAGCGACCGGGGAAACTTCCCGGTGTTCCGGAAAAGGTTGCGGCAGTGGATGATGCGGATCACCGCCTACTCGGACCGGCTGCTCGACGACCTGGAGTTGCTCGACTGGCCCGAGCCGGTGAAAACCATGCAGCGCAACTGGATCGGCCGGTCCACCGGCGCGAAGGCGTTGTTCTCGGCCGCGACGGCCGGCGGCCGCGCGGTCGACATCGAGGTCTTCACCACCCGCCCCGACACGCTGTTCGGCGCGACCTATCTGGTCCTGGCGCCCGAACACGACCTGGTCGACGAATTGGTCGCGCCGGCGTGGCCGGACGCAACCGACCCGCGGTGGACCTACGGTGCGGCCACCCCCGGTGAAGCCGTCGCCGCCTACCGGCGCGCGATCGGGTCGAAGTCGGATTTGGAGCGTCAGGAGAGCAAGGAGAAGACCGGCGTCTTCCTGGGCAGCTACGCCACCAACCCCACCAACGGTAAGCCGGTGCCGATTTTCATCGCCGACTACGTGTTGGCGGGATATGGCACCGGCGCCATCATGGCCGTTCCCGGCCACGACCAGCGCGACTGGGATTTCGCGCGCGAGTTCGGGCTACCCATCGTGGAAGTCATTGCCGGGGGCGATGTTTCGCAGTCCGCCTATGCGGGTGACGGGGTGCTGGTCAACTCCGGCTTCCTGAACGGGATGGACGTCGCCGCGGCCAAGCAGGCCATCACCGACCGCTTGGCGGCCGAGGGGCGCGGCCAGGCCCGCGTCGAATTCAAGCTGCGGGACTGGCTTTTCGCCCGGCAGCGGTACTGGGGTGAGCCGTTCCCGATCGTCTACGACAGTGACGAACGCCCGCACGCCCTCGACGAGGCGGCGCTGCCGGTCGAATTGCCCGACGTCCCCGACTATTCGCCGGTGCTGTTCGACCCCGACGACGCCGACAGCGAGCCCTCGCCGCCGCTGGCCAAGGCGACCGACTGGGTGCACGTGGAGTTGGATTTGGGCGACGGCCTGAAGCCCTACACCCGCGACACCAACGTCATGCCGCAATGGGCCGGCAGCTCCTGGTACGAGCTGCGCTACACCGACCCGCACAATTCCGAGCGGTTCTGCGCCAAGGAGAACGAGGCGTACTGGATGGGCCCGCGGCCCGCCGAGCACGGCGACCGCGACCCCGGCGGGGTGGACCTCTACGTCGGTGGCGCCGAGCACGCGGTGCTGCACCTGCTTTACGCGCGGTTCTGGCACAAGGTCCTCTACGACTTGGGGCACGTCAGCTCCCGTGAACCGTACCGGCGGCTGGTCAACCAGGGTTACATCCAGGCCTTCGCCTACACCGACGCGCGGGGCTCCTACGTTCCCGCGGAGCGCGTCGTCGAACGCGACGGCACCTTCTTCTACCCGGGTCCCGACGGCGAGATCGAGGTTTTCCAGGAATTCGGCAAAATCGGTAAGAGCCTGAAGAATTCGATTTCACCGGACGAGATATGCGACGACTACGGCGCCGACACCCTGCGGGTCTACGAGATGTCGATGGGACCGCTGGAGTACTCGCGCCCGTGGGCCACCAAGGACGTCGTGGGCGCGCACCGGTTCCTGCAGCGGGTGTGGCGGCTGGTGATCGACGAACAGACCGGTGTCACGCGGGTCGTCGACGGGCAGGAGCTCGACGCCGGCACGCTGCGGGTGCTGCACCGCACCATCGCCGGTGTCACCGAAGACTATGCGGCGCTGCGCAACAACACCGCCGCGGCGAAGCTGATCGAGTACACCAACCACCTGACCAAGGAGCACCGGGACGCCGTGCCCCGCGCGGCGGCCGAGCCGTTGGTGCTGATGCTGGCGCCGCTGGCGCCGCACCTGGCCGAAGAGTTGTGGCAGCGGCTCGGGCATAGCAGCTCGCTGGCCCACGGGCCGTTCCCCAAGGCCGACCCCGCCCACCTGGTGGACGACACCGTCGAATATCCCGTCCAGGTCAACGGGAAGGTGCGGGGCCGGGTGGTGGTGGCCGCCGACGCGGACCAGGACACGCTCAAGGCGGCGGCGCTGGCCGACGAGAAGGTGCAGGCTTTCCTGGCGGGCGCGGATCCGCGCAAGGTGATCGTGGTCCCGGGCCGGCTGGTGAACCTGGTGGTCTAGCGCCCCGCGGGCCGCAGCACCACCTCGTGGACGTGGCCGTCGCGGGGAGTCGCCACCACGTTGGCGACGGCGGCCGCGACCGTCTCGGGCTTCAGGAACTTGGCGGGATCGTAGTGGCCGCCCTCGAACTCGACCAGCTCGCGTTGCATGTCGCTGTCGGTCCTGCCGGGATACACCGTGCTGACCCGCAGGTCGGGCTCGTCGCTGCGCAACGAATCGGCGAAGGCCCGGAGCGCGAACTTGCTGGCGGAGTAGGACGCCATCCCCGGCGAAACATTGCGTCCCGCACCGGAATTGATGAATATTACCTGCCCGCGGGCGCTGCGCAGCGCGGGCAGCAGCGCCAGCGTCAGGTGCACCGGTCCGAAGACATTGACCGCGAACGTGGCGCGCCATTCGTCGACGTGCGAGTCGGCGACGTGGCCGGGGATGGACAGGCCCGCGTTGTGCACCAAGACGTCGAGTTCGTCGACCACTTCACAAGCGGCCTCAATCTCGTCGGTGTCAGTCAGGTCCAACGGAAACGTGGTGGCGCCGAGTCGCTCGGCCACCGCGTCGAGCCGGTCGGAGGGCCGACCTGCCAGCAGCAGGGTGTGCGTGGGCGCCAGCGCCGCGGCGATGGCGGAACCGATGCCGCCGCCGGCGCCGGTGATGAGTGCGGTTGGCATGCCGCACAGTCTACGAGACGCCGCGAATCCGCTTGCTCAGCAGGTGTTTTCAGGCCTCTTTGCGGGCCGGTGACTCGCCTACGGGACCCGATGTGGGCTCGCCCGAGGCCAGCCGCTCCAACGGCGCCAGCGCCTTCATCAGGATGTCGAGGTCGGCCAGGGGAAGTTGGCCCAGCATGGCAGCCAGGGCGGCGCGCCGGTTGGCCAGCGACTCGCCGTGAACGGCGCGACCCCGTGGCGTGATGTCGACGAGCACCGCCCGCAGATCGGAGGGATCGCGGGAGCGCTTGACCAGGCCCACCTTCTCGAGCCGGCGGATCGCCACGGTGGTGGTGGGGGTGCGCACCCGTTCATGGGCGGCCAGGTCGGTCATCCGGATGGGACCCTGGTCGAGCAAAGTCACCAGAATCGACAACTGCGCGAGGGTCAGTTCGCCCGCGGCCGCGGTCGCGCTCGGGTCTCCGCGGCGCAGAATCGAAAACAATTTGGACAGCGCGCGGTGCAGCCCTTCGGCGAGCTCGGCCACGTCGGCCGGGCTGGGTTCGCTGTCCACCATAAACGGGCAGTCTAACGCGATATCAGGACCGTTCAAGCGCACTAATGCCCACTAGTTAGCCCGTTTAAAGCACTTGGGACAGAAAACGCTGCAAGCGTTCGGTCCGCGCGGCTTCGAAAAGCTGCTCGGGCGGCCCCGATTCCACGACCTTGCCGTGGTCCATGAAAACCACGGTGTCGGATGCCGAGCGAGCAAAGCCCATTTCGTGGGTGACCACGAGCATTGTCATGCCGTCTGAGCCGAGGTCGGCGATCAGTTGCAGAATTCCCTTGACCATTTCCGGATCCAGCGCCGAGGTGGCCTCGTCGAAGAACATCACCTGCGGGGCCATGGCCAGCGCGCGGGCGATGGCGACCCGTTGTTGTTGGCCGCCGGAGAGCATGCCGGGGCGCGCATCCGCCTTGTGCTTCAAGCCAACTCGGTCGAGCTGGGCCAGCGCGAGGTCGCGCGCCTCGTCGGCGGGCATCCGGTGCAGCTTGCGGGGGGCCATGGCGACGTTCTTCAGGACGCTCAGGTGCGGGAACAAGTTGAACTGCTGGAACACCATGCCGATGCGCTGCCGGAGTTCGTTGGGATCGTCATCCAACACCGAGCGGCCGTCCAGTTGGATGTCGCCGCCGTCGGGTTCGTACAGCCGGTTGAGCACCCGCAGCAGCGTCGACTTGCCCGAGCCGGACGGGCCGATGACCGCCACCGTGCTCGCGGCGGGCACCTCGATGTCGACCCCGCGCAGCACGGCGGCACCTCCCAGGGTCTTGCGAATTTCGCTGGCGCGCAACGACACCGACGGCCAATGGGCGGCGGCGGTCACGTCATTTCCTGGCTCAACGCCGGGGTGAGCACCGCGGCCCCTTTGTCGGGTTCCGCCTTCGGCCGTCCGCGGCGCAATCTCGCGTCGATGTAGTTGACCAGGTGCGTCAGCGGAATGGTCAGGATCAGGTAGAAGGCGCCCGCGGCCACCAGCGGCGACAGGTTGCCCGTCTGCGCGTTGAGGTCCCGACCCACCTGGAACAGCTCCCGTTGGTCGGCGATCAGCCCGAGGAAATACACCAACGCCGACGCCTTCAGCAGCCCGATGGCTTGGTTCACCAGGGCGGGCAGCACCCGGCGGATCCCCTGCGGCACCACCACCAGCCGCATCGCGGTGGCATAGCTGAAGCCGAGCGCGCGGGAGGCCTCCAGTTGCCCGGGGTCGACGCTTTGAATTCCCGCGCGCAGGATCTCGCCGATGTAGGCGGCTGCCATCAGCCCGAGCGCCGCGATGCCCAGCGGATAAGGGTTCTTGTGGGTCAGGCCGCCCACCAGGGGGCCGACGCCCATCCCGATCAGCAGGATGATGACCACTTCGGGAAGGCCGCGAAAGATGTCGGTGTAGATCCGGGCGGGCCAGCGCAACCACCGCGAGTGCGAGATCCCCGCCATGGCCAACACCATGCCGAGCGCCAGGCCGATGACGAGCGCGCTGTTGGTCAGGATCAGGGTGTTCGGAAGCCCCGTGGTGAGCAGTTGGGGGATGGCCTGCCGGTACATGTCCCAGTTGAAGAAGGAGTCGCGCAGCTGCGCCAGGGCCGACCTCGGTGCGGCCGGGCTCTGCGTTTGCCGGTGTTGGGCGGCGGCGATGGCGGCGAAGTCCGGCAGCTTGGGGACGGGAGCGGCCTTGGATCCGGGCTTCCAGCCGGGCGGCAGCGGCCGCGGCACCCACTGTGAATACAGGGTGGCCCAGGTGCCGTCGGCGATCACCGCATCCAGGCCGGAGTTGAGCGCGTCGACGAGCGGCTTGTTCTCGCGCCCGACCGCGTAGGCGACGAAGTTGCCGGGGCTGAACGTATTGGCGGCGATCACCGCCGGGTCACCCGGGTGGATCACCGTGGCAGCAAGCGTCCCGGGCGCCACCCACGCGTCGATCTGGCGCATCTTGAGGCTCGCGTACAGGGTCGCGAAGCCGGGGTACTTGACCGGCTGGAGGTGCAGGGTGTCGACGACGTAGGACTCCTCGACCGTGCCCTGGACCACCCCGATCCGTTGGCCACCCGCCAGATCGTTGAACGAGTGGATCGCCGAGCCGGGCGGCACCACCAGCGAGTAAAAGCCGAAGTCGTAGCCGTTGGTGAAGGCGACGGTGCGGCGGCGCGGCTGCGTGGCTTTGATGGCGGCCGAGCCGACGTCGAACTGCCGGGACGCGACCTGCGCGAGCAGCGCGGCGAAGTCCGTGCTGACGAAGCGGACCGGCAGGCCGAGCTTGCCGGCGATGGCGCGCAACACCAGGTTGTCGAAGCCGCTGAACTCTCCGGTGGGGCTGATGCAGACGTTGGGTGGCGCGTCCGAGAGCGTCCCGACCGTCAAGACGCCCGGGGTGCTCAGGCCCAGGGCGTCGGCGCTCACGGCATCGAGCGGTTCGACGGTGGGCGTTGTGTCCCGGTCGACCGGATCCGTTTTCGGCGCGGTCGTCAGGTCCTGCGGGAGGGCGCGCGCGCTGTCCGTCCCGGAGGGGGAGCACTGGTTCCAGTCGGCCGCCGCGGGTGCCGCGGAACCGACCAGGGCCATGGCGCAGACCAGCAGGATGGTCGCCGCCAACCCGCACAGTTCTGCGCCGCGCCCGGCGCACCGATCCACGCGCACACTCATTGCTGCCACCGTATCGAGCGCGCGGCGGCTTGGCCCGTCAAAAGCGGATCAGAGCAACAGCGACGCCTCGCCGCAGACCGCCTCGGTGACCTCCGGCACCGGGACGGGCGCGGCCACCACGGGAGCGAGGTCGTCGGGGGCGGTGAACACCCGGCGGCGGCACAGCTCAGCCAGCATGGTCTGGGCCATCAGATAGGACCGCCCTACGCACGCCGTTCGGGCCGCTTCGGGATCACGCCGCTGAATGGCGGCCGTCTCGTCCTCGTAGAACGGCAGCATCTCTTCGCGGCTGCTGTGGTAGGTCATCCAGAACACGCGGGGGATCAAGTTCTGCGACGCGCGGATCGTAGCGAGCAGCCGCGGCCCGGCGTACTCCTCGTTGAGGGTGCGCCGGTATTCGGCGGCGATGTCGGTGAACCCGCGGGAGTCTTTGGCGGCGCGCATGGAGCGCATCAGCGCGTCGAGTTGGCCCAGGATCCCGGGGGTCGGGTTGCTGGCGGCCCGGGCGGACGCGATCCCGTTGAGGAGGCCGTCGAGTTCGTGGTGTTCGAGAACGGTTGCCTCGTCGAAGCGTTCGACGAATGCCCCGCGGTGGTAGCGGGTGGACACGATGCCGTCGTGTTCGAGTTGGACCAGTGCCTCTTGAATGGGAACGCGGCTGACCCCCAAACCGAGCGCGATTTCATTGCGGTCGACCCGGTCCCCGGTGCGCAACTTACCCGTCAGCAAAAGGTGCAGGATATGGGCGACAACCAAATCCTTTTCCTTGACCCCGTATTTCTTCGGCATCTGTTTTAGGCGTCTCTTTCAAACCGATCCAGCGATCCAGCGCCAGAAGTTTCTCACGACTTGGCGCGCGGTTTGAGGTGTTTCGCCGAGGAAGGTGGGCGCGGACCGCGCGGCGTTACGCCTGGCGGGAATCGCGCCACTTACAGAGCGCCTCCGCGGAGCTCAAATCGTAGTTGGGGCCGTCGCAGCCCACGGTCAGCAGCGTGACGCCCAGGCCGACGAGCGCTTCGGCGTTGTCGATCAGCCCACCGTCGTTCTTCACCGCCGCCGAATGCTCGATGGCGGCGGGATCGCGGCCGACGTCGGCGCAGTGCCGGCCCAGCACGTCCGACTTGGCCGGGTATTCGTCGGCGGAGCTGAAGCTGTGCCAAATGTCGGCGTATTCGGCCACCAATCGCAGGGTCTTGCGCTCACCGCCGCCGCCGATCAGCACCGGGATGTCGCGGGTGGGGGCCGGGTTGAGCTTGCCCAGCCGCACCTTGATCCTCGGGAGTGCCTCGGCCAAATCGTCCAGGCGACCGCCGGCCGTGCCGAATTCGTAGCCGTATTCGTCGTAATCGCGCTGCTTCCAACCCGAACCGATTCCCAAAATGAGGCGGCCGTCCGAGATGTGGTCGACGGTGCGGGCCATGTCGGCCAGCAACTCGGGGTTTCGGTAGGAATTGCACGTCACCAAGGCGCCGATCTGGATGCGCGACGTTTGCTCCGCCCAAGCGGCCAGCATCGTCCAGCACTCGAAATGCGCGCCGTCGGGGTCGCCGTAGAGCGGGAAGAAATGGTCCCAGTTGAACGCGATGTCGACGCCGAGGTCTTCGCAGCGTCGCACCGCGTCGCGGACCTGCGCGTAATGAGGGGCGTGCTGCGGCTGAAGTTGGACACCGATGCGGATGGGCTGGTGGGAAGTCATACCGTCCACCGTAGGCTCATCGCGCGTCGAGCACCCCGCGCAGGATGTCGATCAGCGCGGCGGGCTGGTCGCTTTGTACGGAATGCCCGGAGTTGGCAACGACGTGGGCGACGCGGAAATGCCTTGCGCGCCGGGCGAGTTCGGCCGCGTCCTCATCGGTGACGAAACCCGACGAGCCGCCGCGTACGAGGGTGACCGGCGCGGCCAGCCGGTCCACGTCGTCCCACAGGCCGGCAAAGTCGGGGAAGGCGCGGATGGCGTCGTAACGCCATGTCCAATTGCCGTTGTCCAGCCGGCGCGAATTGTGGAACACGCCGCGACGCAAGGCCTTGACCTCCCGGTGCGGCGCGGCGGCGACGGTCAGGTCGACCATCGCCTGAAAACTGGGAAATTCCCGCTCCCCCTGCATCAGCGCCACGGTCCCCTGCTGTTCCTTGGTCAGCTCGGAATGCCGTTGCAGCGCCGAGGGGGTGACGTCGATCAGCAGCAGCTCGTTGACCAGATCGGGCGCCAGGGCGGCCAGCCGGATCGCCGTCAACCCGCCCAACGACATCCCGACCAGCAGCTCGGCCCGCGGCGCGTGCTCCCGCAGCACGGGCAGCACCGCGTCGGCGTTGAGCTGGGGCGAGTAGTCGCCATCCGCGCGCCAGGCGGAGTGGCCGTGGCCGGGCAGGTCGACCGCCAGCGCGGGTTCGCCCACGCCGACGATGACGGTGTCCCAGGTGTGCGCGTTCTGGCCCCCGCCGTGCAGGAAGACGATCCGTGGGCTCTGCTGTGCGGCCTGGCCGCTCCAGCGCAGAGCGCTGATCCGGCTCTCACCCGCGCCGGACTCGATCCGCTCGACCGCAGGCAGCGGCCCGGCCACGCCCGCCTGCTCGGCGTTCTCGGTCAGCAACGAGAATTCGGTGAGGCCGGCCAGGTCGTCGTCGGAGATCTCGGTCATGACCTAAAGACACTAGTGCGGACGCATCACAGAACGTATCGGCGGCGAATGGCACAGAAGCGCTCCCGCAGGGCCGCCGCGCGTTCGGCCTCGTTGACCATCGCGGTGTCCGCGGGCAAGGCGTCGAGCAACGCGTCGTAGCCGACGACACGGGTGTCGAGCGCGACCGGTGCTCCGTCGAGCATGTGCCGGTAGGTGAGGTTGCCGCACTCGAAGCCCTGCGTGTCCACCCAGTTGTGCACGCCGGGGTCGCGGTGGGCCATGACCAGCCGGATGCGACCGTCACGGTCGACGGCTGTGCGGCTCGGGGTGTAGCTCACCGGCCGGTACAGGTAGTCCATGCTGTTGAAGAAGACGCCCATGTTGGTGAACATCCACAGCCCGTCGTGGGCGTCGAACTCGACGATCAGCGCCTCGTCGGGGCGCAGCCGCCAGTACATGTTGGTTGCCGCCCGGCCCCGCTTGGCGTCGGCGTCGGTGTCGCCGACGCGCCCGAAGGTGTTGGGACGTTCGGCGTCCACCCCGCCGTAGCTGAAGGGGAATTCGGGCCAGTCGCCCATCAGGCCGGTCACGAAGTCGCCGGCCCAGGTCATGGCCTGCAGCATGTCGGCGGTGGTGGGCAGCGGCTTGGGCGAGTTGACGTCGACGCGCTCGATCAGCAGCTGGGCGGGCAGCTCATCCCAGCGGTCAAACCCCTGGCGAACGAACAACTTTCGCGAGCCCGCGGTGGTCGGCAGCCAATTGGGCCCGCGCTCGGGGCCGCCGATGTAGACCGCGAAGCGCCCGTCGTTGTCGACCTGGAGTTGGTGGCCCAACAGATTGGCCTCCGGGGTGTCACCAAAGGGCTCGTGTAGCACGCCCGGTCCCGGGCTGCGCGGGCCCTGAACGGTGACGTTGAAGAACCTCGCGGTCCCGCGGGTGCCGGAGAGCCGATAGGTCGACTCGCCGTCGATCCACGCCTGCTGGTAGGTGAAATCGGCACAGTCGCCGCCCAGCTTGCGGGTGGGGCCGCAGAAGGTGTGCAGCGCCGGGAAGCGGGTGTCGCGGGTCTCCAGCGCCAAATCGAAGGCCTGACCGAGGTTCTGGGTCAGGAACCGGTAGGCGTCGACGCGGTGCGCCGCGGCGGCGGGGTTGGCCTCCTTGAAGACCTGTTCGCCGGCCTGCTGTAGCCGGTCGCAAAATCCGGCCCACGCTGCGTGCAGGGCCGCGTCGTCGGGACCGTCACCAAAAGCCATCGCTCAAGCCCCCAGCTCGTCGAGCAGCGCGCCGACCACAGCGCAGGCGCGGCCGGCGGCGGCCAGGCGGCCTTCGCGGTCGATGCGGGGGCCGATGAGTTCGAGGTCGAAGCCGTGCGCGTAACCGGCGTCGAGCGCGGAAGCAATGAGCGCCGGGATCGGTATTGTGCCGTCGCCGGGCACCGCGCGGCCGGGCAGCGCCCGGTCACCCAGCACGTAGTCGCTCAGCTGGATGAGTGCGGTGCGGGGCAGCGCGCGTCGCAGCGATTCCTCGAAATCGCCTTCGGCCCAACAGTGGAACACGTCGATGCAGACGTCGAGGCCGGCGTGCTCGGCGAGGGTGACGGTATCGCGCAGCGTGTGGGCGATGTGTATGTCGGCGTACAGGCTGGACGCGTTTTCGACCGCCAACGTCACGCCCGCGGCCCGGGCGTGCGTCACGCACGGGGCGACCATGGCGCAGAACCGGTCCGCGGCTCGTGGCCAGCTGAGCTCGCCCCGGCCCCCGGTGAGCAGGTACACCATGCGGGCGCCCGCCGCGCGGGCCGCATCGATGACGGTGGTCAACGCCGCGCGGGCGGCGTCCTCGTCGCCCGCCAGGCTGCCGCCGGCGAAGAGGTGGTAGACCGCCTCCACCGCGTACTCGTTGTCGCGCAACGCCTTAGCGAAAGCGGGATCGCACAGCTGGCTGTCCAGGACGCTGAGCCGGGAGACACCGAGCGCGCCCCAATGCGAGCACAGGTCCGCCAGCGGCGCGCCCAGGAAAGTGACATTGTGGACCGACAGGCGCCGGTGGGCCGCCACGTCAGCGCCGGTTCTCGATCGCGACGCCGAAGCGTTCGCGAAACGGCCGGAACTCGTCGTGCAAATCATCGAGGTTCTCACCGATATCGATCAGCAGTTGGGTGGAGTAGGCGAACTTCCCGTAGCGATCGCCCTTGTTGTCGGCGAGGTAGCTCCGCATCGCCGCCTCGGCCGCCGGTGACAGCTCCCGGCCGCGGAATTCGTAGTAGCGCCGCACAGTGCCGACCTGGTCGGCAACGAAGTCGGTGTAGCGCACGTGCAGGATCCGCGGGTCGTCGACCATCGGGTTGCTCATCGTGTTGGCCACACCGGCGCGGGTCAACTCCAGGTGCATCTTCGCGGTGGCGTGCAGATCCACGGGACCCACCATGCCCTCGGCGATGTCGGCCATCATCATGGTCCGCGATGCGGCCACCTGCACCGGGTCGCGGTGCAGCCACACCAGCGTGGCGTCCGGATAGGCGTCGAACATTTCCTTGAGCCGGAACCCATGAAACCCCTTGAGCATCCACTGTTTTCGCGGCCGGCCGTACTGCAGTTGTTGAAGCATCGCTTTGTGCAGCCGATACTGTGCCGGGGCATCGGTGGCCAGTCCGCCGACCAGCGACTGCATCGGCACCCGCCACCACGCGGTGGGCGTCATCACCCGAAAGTCGAACGCCCACGTGCGTTCGTCCTCGGGCAGCCCGTCGCCCAGCATGTCGTTGTAGGGGTGGCTGCGCAGCCATTTGGGCATCTTGGCGTTGATTTCGCGCCAGTCGGCGTCGGCGCGGGCGCGGCGATCGTCGTCGGGGGCCGCCAGGCCGGGCGGCGGCGACGGGTACATGACCTCCCAGAAGCGCAGCGCCCGCGCGTTCGGATCGACCGACATCAGCGCGTGCATGAGCGTTGTGCCCGAACGGGGTTCACCGGTGACGAACATCGGAGCCTCGATCACCTCGGCGGCGATCGGGTACCGGTTGCGGTCCTCGATGAATTCCAACCGCGACGTCAGCAACCACCGGCACACCTGGGCGGCCGCGAGCAGGCCCTCGTCGTCCATGCCGAGGCCGTTGAGGTGGTCGACCGCGACCGCGAAGCGCTCCGGCAGGGTCGGATCGCCGTAGTCGCGCAGCCCCGTCTCGGCCTGCGCCGCCGCCAGCAATTGCGCGGCGTCCAGGGGCGCCGTCACGCCGGCCCTCCACACAACCGCACCAGCTCGTCCTCGGCGGCGCGGACATTGGCCGCCGACGTCTCGGCGTGGGCCAGCCCGGCCATGGCGCCGTAGTCGAGAATCTTCGGTACGCGCAGGCCCGCGTCCACGTAGGTCTTGACGATCTTGGCCACCTCTTGCGGTGTTCCATGGGGCACGACGGCCAACACCATCTCGGGGTCGACCTCCTCGACGAAGCGCAGAATGCGTTCCCGGGTCAGCAGCGCGGGGTCGATGTCGTGGAAACCGCCCCAGTCCTCGCCCATGGGGTGGGTAAACCCGAAGGTGCGCAACGTCTTTGCCGACACCTGCAACAGGAATGCCTGCACCAGCGGGGCTCGCAGGATTTCGGCGAGGGCGCCGTCGTCCGCCCCGAGCAGGCAGACCTGAATGAAGCACGGCGTGATCGCCTGGGGGTCGCGGCCGGCCCGCTCAGCCGAGGCCCGCACCGCGCCGAGCATGTCGGCGTAGTGGTCGGGCGTCCACGCCCCGGCGGGCCACCACCCGTCGGCGTAGCGGCCGGCGATGTCGAGCATCCGGGGGCCGCTGGCGCCGATCCAGATCGGCGGTGGGCTGCCCGCGTACGGCTCGGTGTCCAGGCGGGCGTGCCGCAGCGTGTAGAACCGCCCGTCGAAGTCCACCGGCCCGTCGCTGTCCCACAGCAGCCGGATCACCGCCAGCGCCTCCTCGAAGCGGCTGACCGGCCGCGCGAAGTCGAAGCCGTAGGGCACGATGTTCTCGCTCTCGCCGCTACCCAAGCCGAGGATGAACCGCCCGTTCGCAAGGTGGTCGATGGTCAGCGCCGTCTGCGCCAACAGTGCGGGATGGCGGCGCACGGTGTCGACGACGGCGCTGACGAGCGGAACCCGTTCGGTGAGCACGGCGGCCGCGGCCGCGACGGCCAGCCCGTCGAGATGGCGGTGCGGCGACGGCGAGGCCGTAGCCAGATCGGTGAATTCCGGCGTCCACAGCGCGTCGGGCCAGAAGCTGACCATGTGGTCGGGCAGCCAGATCGAGTGGTAGCGCCCGCTGTCCAGCTCGGCCAGCCCGGACAGGTCGAGGGGCAGCGTGGTGCGCAGGAACGCGGCGGGGTGCACGGGCATCGAGACATGATGCTAAGCACTCGCACAGCATCGTGTCGACGATTGGTCCAGAAACGGCCGCGAGCGTAACGCCACGGCGATCCCGACCGGAAATCGCCCCCGCGTTACGCTCGCGGTCGCGAAGGGGCGATCAGCCCTCGATGATGAATTCCTCGAGCTGGGCCCGGGCGATGTCGTCGGGCAGCTGCTGCGGCGGGCTCTTCATGAGGTACGCCGACGCCGGGATCACCGGGCCGCCGATGCCGCGGTCCTTGGCGATCTTGGCCGCCCGCACCGCGTCGATGATGACGCCGGCGGAGTTCGGCGAGTCCCACACCTCGAGCTTGTACTCCAGGTTCAGCGGCACATCACCGAACGCGCGGCCCTCGAGCCGCACGTAGGCCCACTTGCGGTCGTCGAGCCAGCCGACGTGGTCGGACGGGCCGATGTGGACGTCCTTGGTCTTGAACTCGCGCTGCAGGTTCGAGGTGACGGCCTGCGTCTTGGAGATCTTCTTGGACTCCAGGCGCTCCCGCTCGAGCATGTTGAGGAAGTCCATGTTGCCGCCGACGTTGAGCTGCATGGTGCGGTCGAGCTGCACGCCGCGGTCTTCGAACAGCTTGGCCATCACGCGGTGCGTGATGGTCGCGCCGACCTGGCTCTTGATGTCGTCGCCGACGATCGGCACACCGGCGTCGGCGAACTTCTTCGCCCACACCGGGTCGCTGGCGATGAACACCGGCAGCGCGTTGACGAACGCCACGCCGGCGTCGATCGCGCACTGGGCGTAGAACTTGTCGGCCTCCTCCGAGCCCACCGGCAGGTAGGACACCAGCACGTCGACCTCGGCGTCCTTGAGCGCCTTCACCACGTCGACCGCCTCGGCGTCGGAGACCTCGATGGTGTCGGCGTAGTACTTGCCGATGCCGTCGAGGGTCGGGCCGCGCTGCACCGTCACGTTGGTGGGCGGCACGTCGGCGATCTTGATGGTGTTGTTCTCCGAGGCGAAGATCGCCTCGGACAGGTCAAAGCCGACCTTCTTGGCGTCCACGTCGAACGCGGCCACGAACTTCACGTCGCGGACGTGGTAGCGGCCGAACTTGACGTGCATCAGTCCGGGCACGGTGCTGTTCTCGTCAGCGTCGTGGTAGTACTGAACGCCCTGAACCAGCGAAGACGCGCAGTTGCCGACGCCGACGATGGCGACCCGTACCTCCGTCTGCGCCTCCGGCGCCCCCAACGGCTTGTGCTCACTCATAGGGCGTTCTCCTAACTCCATAACCTGCTGTGTCTCGGGTGATTCGGACTTCTGTGGGAATTACGTTTGCTCGGAGAGGCCGGGCATCGCCCGCTCCGCAGCGATCAGCTCGTTGAGCCACTTGACTTCGCGCTCACTGGACTCGAGCCCCAGTTGATGCAGCTGACGGGTGTAGCGGTCGAACGAGCTACTGGCCCGCGCCACTGCTTCACGCAAGCCCTCCCGTCGTTCCTCGACCTGACGGCGGCGTCCCTCCAAGATGCGCATCCGCGCCTCGGCCGGAGTCCGGTTGAAGAACGCCAAGTGCACGCCGAAGCCGTCGTCGGTGTAGTTGTGCGGCCCGGTGTCGGCCACCAGCTCACCGAAGCGCCGACGACCCTCGTCGGTCAGCTGGTAGACGCGCCGGGCCCGCCGGACCGGGGTGCCGGCCGGAGCGGCGTCCTCGGCGATCAACCCTTCGCCCTGCATCCGTCGAAGGGCCGGGTAGAGCGAACCGTACGAAAACGCCCGGAACGCGCCGAGTAGACCGGTCAGGCGCTTGCGCAACTCGTAGCCGTGCATCGGTGACTCGATCAGGAGTCCAAGAATGGCGAGCTCCAGCAATCGACTCACCTCCCCGGGGACTGATTTGCACGGACTGTTACGACGGTTCGACGCCTCGCGGAATCGTATCGTCTCGATATATTCGCCACAACACCACCTACTGTTCGTTCGTTATTCGTCATGGCGCGCGGGAACCACGTCCCGCTGCGTGAACAATGCGCTAGGACGGCAGATTGAGCTGCTTGATGGTGCCGTCACCTGCGAAGACGATGTAGCCGCCACCGTAGTCGCTGGAGACATACAGCGACAGCGACAGCGCGCCCGGG
>NZ_LZKC01000089.1:0-13336 GCF_001672685.1 Mycobacterium sp. E2462 | reverse complement strand
GCTGACCGCGACCGCGATCAGTGTGCTGGCGATGTCCTCGGTTTTGCGGACCACCCGAACACCGACCACCAGGCCGACGAGGGTCGCCCGGCCACGGGCGCCGGCCCGCTCGGGCAAGCGGCGGGCGCCGAGGAGATGAGCTTCGACCCGCTGGATCATTACGCCGACATCCCGGTCGACGTCATGGACTCCGAGGTGCGTGAGGCCGAGACCGCGTCCGAGGATTCCGCCTACGTGCGTTCCTTCCTGCGGACCGAGGACTCGGAGCTGCTCGACGAGGATGGCGCGGCCCCGGGCGACGCCCCCCTGACGGACGGGCACGCCGACCCCGCACCCGGCGACGCCGAGACCCCGCCGGCGCAGGGACGCTTGGAGAACCTCTGGCACGGCGCCCTGGTGGTGCTGCAGTCGATCATGGCCGTCGCCTTCGGCGCCGGCTTGTTCGTCGCGTTCGACCAACTGTGGCGCTGGAACAGCATCGTCGCGCTGGTGCTCTCCGTGCTGGTGATCCTCGGCCGCGGGGGGTTCGGGAGCTTCCGGCGCGGCCGGCGCGCCGGTCTGGGCGGTGTCGTCGGCGTCGGGCTCGTCGAAGTCGTCGTCGCGGATCACCGGGATTTCGCCGGTGAGTTCGGCGACGGTCACCGCGTCGCTGTCACCGCGCCGACGCCGCCGGCGCCGGGTGACGGCCGGCGCGCCGATGGTTCCATTCCTGGCCAGCAATTCGGCGACCGAGATGGGCCTGGTGTTGTCGCCCTCGGCCTCGGGGTGCGGTCCGGTCATGGTTTGTCGCCTCTCGATCGGCTTCCGTTCCGATCAACTGCCTGCCCTCCAGCATCGCGCACGGACGGACCCATCAAGGCCGTTCCGTCCGCTTCGCTGTCGAGTTTGCGCAGAATGAGACCTTCCCGTAATGCCCACGGGCAAATATCGACCGATTCGATAGACAGCGCTCGCATGCTCGCCTCCGCCACCAACGCGCCCGCCACGATCTGCGGCGCCCGCTCGGCGCTCACCCCTTCCAGTTCTGCCCGGTCAGCGGTCGTCATCCTAGAGATGAAAGATATGAGTTGCCTGAGGCCGTTCGCGGTCAGCGTTCGTTTGACGCGCGGCCCGGCGGCCGACGGGGCCGCACCGGTGAGCCGCGCCAGCGAGCGGAACGTCTTGGATGTCGCCACCGCCAGGTCGGGGTGGCCCGCCTCCAGGACGCTCACGCTGGCCTCGGCCAGCTCGGCGTCCAGCCAATCCCGCAGCATCGCCACCCGGCGCCGGCCGGGCGGGTCGTCGGGCAACCATTCACGGGTCAACCGCCCGGCGCCGAGCGGCAGCGACAACGCGACCTCGGGCTCCTCGTCGACGCCGCTGGACATCTCCAGCGAGCCGCCCCCGATGTCGAGGTTGATGATGCGCCCCGCGCTCCAGCCGTACCACCGGCGCACCGCCAGGAAGGTGAACCGCGACTCGGCCACCCCGGTCAGCACCTGCAGCTCGACCCCGGTCTCCTTACGCACCCGGGCGAGCACGTCGTCGGAGTTTTCGGCGTCGCGCACCGCCGACGTGGCGAACGCCATCAGCTCCGCGCAGCCCGAGCTGTCCGCGATCTTGGCGAACTCGTCGATGGTCGAGATCAGCTTCTCGGCGCCCCGCTTGGTGAGCTTGCCGGAGCTGTCGATCGACTCCGCCAGCCGCAGCGTGGCCTTCGTGGAGCTCATCGGCGTCGGGTGCCCGCCGCGGTGGGCGTCGACCACCAGCAGATGGACCGTGTTGCTGCCCACGTCGAGCACACCCAATCGCACGACAACAACCTAACGTGGCCGTCGGAGCGCGTGCTTTTCGAGACCCGGTTTCACCGCCGTGACGAGGACCATAGGGGCCGAGTGTCAGCGAACCGGACGGCACGAATCGTGGTCTACCGTGGACTGCGTGGCGAATTCGCAACCCCGGCCGGGGGAAGAGGTCGAGCTGGACTTCGCCCGCGAATGGGTGGAGTTCTACGACCCAGACAATCCCGAGCACCTGATCGCGGCCGACCTGACCTGGCTGCTGTCGCGCTGGACCTGTGTTTTCGGCACCCCGGCCTGCCAAGGCACCGTGGCGGGCCGCCCGGACGACGGGTGCTGCTCGCACGGCGCCTTCCTCTCCGACGACGACGACCGCGCCCGCCTCGACGACGCGGTGCAGCAGCTGACCGACAGCGACTGGCAGTTCCGCGAAAAAGGTCTGGGGCGCAAGGGATACCTGGAGCTCGACGAGCACGACGGGCAACCGCAGTACCGCACCCGCAAGCACAAGGACGCCTGCATCTTCTTGAACCGTCCCGGTTTCCCCGGCGGCGTCGGCTGCGCGCTGCACAGCAAGGCCCTCAAGCTGGGGGTGCCGCCGCTGACCATGAAGCCCGACGTGTGCTGGCAGCTGCCGATCCGCCGCAGCCAGGAGTGGGTGACCCGGCCCGACGGCAGCGAGATCCTCAAGACCTGGGTCACCGAGTACGACCGCCGCGGCTGGGGCTCCGGCGGCGCCGACCTGCACTGGTACTGCACCGGCGACCCGGCCGCGCACGTCGGCGCCACGCAGGTGTGGGAGAGCCTGGCCGACGAGCTGACCGAGCTGCTGGGCAGCAAGGCCTACGCGGAGCTGGCCGCAATGTGTAAGCGGCGCAGCAAGTTAGGGCTTATCGCCGTGCACCCGGCGACGCGCATCGCCGAGTAGCCGCCGCGACGTAGGCCCGAGGTGGGCCCCGTCAGCCCTCGAGCTTGTATCCGAGGCCGCGCACGGTCACCAGGTGCACCGGGTTGGCCGGGTCGGCCTCGATCTTGGACCGCAGCCGCTTGACGTGCACGTCGAGCGTCTTGGTGTCGCCGACGTAGTCCGCGCCCCACACCCGGTCGATCAGCTGACCGCGGGTCAGCACCCGGCCGCTGTTGCGCATCAGGTACTCGAGAAGGTCGAACTCCTTGAGCGGCAACGTGATCGTGTCGCCGTTGACCGAGACGACGTGGCGTTCGACGTCCATCCGCACCGGCCCGGATTCGAGCACGCCGTCGCTGATCTCCGAATCGTCGTCGCCGCCGCGGCGCAACACCGCCCGGATCCGGGCGATCAACTCGCGTGCCGAATACGGCTTGGTCACATAGTCGTCGGCGCCCAACTCCAGCCCGACGACCTTGTCGATCTCACTGTCGCGGGCGGTCACCATGATCACCGGCACGCTGGAGCGGGCCCGCAACTGCTTGCACACGTCGGTGCCCGACATGCCGGGCAGCATGAGGTCGAGCAGGACGATGTCGGCGCCGCCGCGGTCGAACTCGGCGAGCGCCGCCGAGCCATCGGTCACCACGGTGGCCTCAAAGCCCTCCTTGCGGAGCAGGAACGCCAGCGGGTCGGCCAGCGACTCCTCGTCCTCCACAATCAGCACACTCGTCATCGGCGCGATTCCTCCTCATCGCTGCGCCCTGCATCGTCATACGCGCGCGTCATCGGCTCAGTTCTTCCTCTCGTTGTGACCGGCCGGGCCGCACCTCGCGGCCCTGCAATTGGTCGGCCTGCTCCTCGCCGTCGTCCGACGGCAGCGCCGCCGGAATCGACAACGTGAACGTCGATCCGGTGCCCGGCTTGCTCCACACCCCGATGCTGCCGTTGTGGTTGGCGGCGACGTGCTTGACGATGGCCAGACCCAGCCCGCTGCCACCGGTGGCGCGCGACCGCGCCTTGTCGCCGCGGAAGAACCGCTCGAACACCCGCTCCTGGTCCTCGAGCGCGATCCCGATGCCGCGGTCGGTGACGGCGATCTCGATGTTCTCCCCGCGGCGGCGACGGCTGATGGACACCGGCGAGCCCGGCGGCGAATAGGCGATCGCGTTCGACACCAGGTTGGCCAGGGCCGTCACCAGCAGGGTCTCGTCGCCCAGCACCCGCAGGCCGCTGGGGGCGTCGGTACGCACTTCGATGTCGGCGTTGTCGGCACCCACCTTGTGCCGCGAAATCGCCTCGGTCACAACGCGATCGACGTCAACCTCGGTGACATTGGGCAACCGCTCGGCCCCCTGCAGCCGGGACAGCTCGATCAGCTCGGCCACCATGTCGCCCAGCCGGTTCGCCTCGACGAGGACCCGCTCGGCGAAGCGCCGGACGGTCTCGGAATCGTCGGCCGACGCCAGCAGGGCCTCGGCGAGCAGCGCCATGGCGCCGACGGGCGTCTTGAGCTCGTGGCTGACGTTGGCCACGAAGTCGCGCCGGGTCGCCTCCATGCGGGCGTAGTCGGACTGATCGTGGGCGAAGACCACGGCGAAGCGCCGGTCTTCCTCGCTGAGAAGCCGGGCCTGCCCGTGCACCGAGAGCCCGGAGCGCCCACCCGTGCGCTTCGCCGGCCTCAGGTCGAACTCGACGTCCACACCGCTCAGGGCCTGCTGCGCGGCCTCCCACGCGTGGTCGTCGAGTTGACGGTCGCGGACCAGGCCCAACTCCTTGGCGCGGTCGTTGAGGTAGACGACGTCGCGGTGGGAATCGACCACGGCGGCGCCCATCGGCATCAGCGCGACGATCTGCTGGAGCATCTGCGCGACCGTGATGCCGCTCCACGCGGTGTTCACCTGCTGGCGGCGCTGCGTCGCCCGGCCCGACAGCCGGATACCGGCCACCACTCCCACGGCCAGCGCCAGCACGGACACGACCCCGGCGAGTAACACCGCCGAGAACACAGTCACATAGCAAATCCTACAAATCTTCCTTAACGCCGCCCTAGCGGAGCGAGGCCAAAATCGGACAAGTCACACATTGCGCCACAGGTGTTCCGCTGCCGTTTACGCGGAGTTTGGCATCCGGGGGGCCGGTGCTCAGGAAGGGTGGTCAGCCCGCTTACTTGCCGCCTTGATTGGCGACGGCGGCGGCCCCGGCGGCGGCGGCCTCCGGGTCCAGGTAGCTGCCGCCTGGCAGCAACGGGCGCAGGTCGGCGTCCAGGTCATAGCGCAGCGGAATGCCGGTCGGGATGTTCAGGCCGGCGATCTCCTCGTCGGACACCTGGTCGAGGTGCTTGACCAACGCCCGCAGGGAGTTGCCGTGGGCCACGATCAACACCGTCTTGCCGCTGCGCAGGTCGGGGACGATGACGTCGGTGAAGTACGGCAGGAACCGCACCACCACGTCGGCCAGGCACTCGGTGAGCGGGCCGCCGCCGATGTCGGCGTAGCGGGGGTCGGCGTCCTGGCTGTAGGTGCTGCCCTTCTCTATCGGCGGCGGCGGGATGTCGTAGCTGCGCCGCCAGGCCATGAACTGCTCGTCGCCGTACCGGGCCTTGGTTTCGGCCTTGTCCAAGCCCTGCAGCGCGCCGTAATGGCGCTCGTTGAGGCGCCAGCTGCGATGCACGGGGATCCACAACCGGTCGGCGGCGTCCAGGGCCAGGTGTGCGGTGGTGATGGCGCGGCGCAGCAGCGACGTGTAGAGCACGTCGGGCAGCAGGCCGTGCTCGGCCAGGAGCTGGCCGCTGCGCACCGCCTCGGCGCGCCCCTTGTCGGTGAGCCCGACGTCCACCCAGCCGGTGAAGAGGTTCAGCGAGTTCCATTCGCTTTCGCCATGGCGAAGCAGCACCAGCGTGGCAGTGTCACCCATGCACAGAGTCTCTCACGCAGCGTCTGCGGCTCGCCGAGCGTAAGCCCACTGCGGGATTCGGGCCCCAGCAGCGCGGCCAACTTACGGTCGCGGAGCCGAGGTCGTCACCGCTAGTCCGAATCGTCGTCGTCGATGAGATGCGCGAAGGCCTGCAGGTTCTTCAGCGACTCACCGCGCGACACCCGCCACTCCCATTCCTTCTGGATGGACGAGCGGAAACCCAACTCCAGCAACGTGTTGAAGTCGGCGTCCACCGCCTCGAGCACCTGCCCGAGCACCCGGTCGAGCTCGTCGGCGTCCACCGACGCCAGCGACATGCGCCCGACCAGGTAGATGTCCCCGACGTTGTCCAACGTGTAGGCCACGCCGTAGAGCCGCCGGTTGCGCTTGAGCAGGAACCGGTAGACGCCCTCGTTGTTCTCGTCGGGCTTGCGGCACACGAACGCCTCCACCCGCACCGAATGCTCGCCGACGGTCAGGATGGTGTTGGTCTTGAGCCTGCGCTCCCCCGGCAGCTCGACCACCAGGCCGGGCAACCCGCCATGCGCCCCTTCGTGTTTCGAGTAGGTCAGCCCGCTGCCCCGCAGCGCGTCCTCGATCGTCTCGGTCACGGTCGTCGTCATGCGCCCACTCCCCTGCGCTCGGCGGTGTAGTCCCGGATGGCGCGTCGATAGCTGCCCAACAGCGCGTCGGTGGTGTGATCCCAGGAGAAGGTGGCCGCGTGCGCGGCGGCCGCGGCGCTCATCTGCGTCGCCCGCGCTGCCGGCAGGCGCAGCATCCGGTCCAGGGCCGCCGCCCACCGGTCCACGTCGTGCCCGTCCACCAGGGACCCGGTCACGCCGTCGCGCACGGCCACGGGCAACCCCCCGACCGCGGCGGCCACCACCGGCGTGCCGCACGCCTGCGCCTCCAGCGCGACCAGGCCGAACGACTCGGAGTAGCTGGGCACGGCGACCAGGTCGGCGGCGCGGAACAGGGTGGCCAGGTCGGGGCGGCTCTGCGGGGGCAGGAACGTCACCCGGTCGGTGATGCCCAGCGCCGCGGCGAGCCGGATCAGCCCGTCGGGGGTGGCCAGCCCGCTGCCCGACGGGCCACCGGCCACGACGACGCGCACCCCCGGCAGCTGCGCGGCGGCGCGCAACACGATGTCGGGCGCCTTGAGCGGCTGAATCCGGCCGACGAACGCGACCACGGGCTCATCGACGCCCAGGCCCAACGCGGCGCGCGCGGCGCGGCGGTCGCCCGGGCGGAACACCTCGAGGTCGACCCCGGGATGCACGACGTCGATGCGTCCCGGGTCCGCGTGGTGGATCGAGATCAGCTGCTTGGCCTCGTCGTCGGTGTTGACGATCAACCGGTCGGCCTCGTCGACCACCTGCTGTTCCCCGACCGTGCGCAGCGGCGGCTCCGGCGTGTCCCCGTCCGCCAGCGCGGCGTTCTTGACCGCGGCCAGCGTGTGCGCGGTGTGCACCAGCGGCACCGCCCACCGGTCGCGGGCCAGCCACCCGACCTGCCCGGACAGCCAGTAGTGGGAGTGCACGATGTCGTAATAGCCCGGCTCGTGCGACGCCTCGGCGCGCAGCACCGCTGCCGCGAACGCGCACAGCTGGGTGGGCAGGTCGTACTTGTCGAGGCCCTCGAACGGGCCGGCGACCACGTTGCGCACCAGCACCCCGGGCGCCACCCGCGCGACCGGCGGGTCGGCGGACGCGGTCGCCCTGGTGAAGATCTCGACCTCGATGCCCCGCCGCGCCAGGTGCAGCGCGGTCTGCAGGACGTAGACGTTCATGCCCCCGGCATCGCCGGTGCCGGGCTGGGCCAGCGGGGAGGTGTGCACCGCCAACACTGCGACCCGACGCGGCTCATTCAGCCGGTAGACGTCATCGTGCCGCACTCTGTCATCTTTACAGGACGATCCGCCGGTCAGACCAAGCGCGCAGGACACGGGGTCGCGTCAGGCGGACGACTCGTCCCGAGCGTCGTCACGCAGCCGGGCGTCCAGCGCGCCGGCCCGCCGCATCGCGCCCAGCGGGTCGGCGTACAGCCCGGCCAGCGAGACGGTGCCCGCGCCGGCCTCCTGCACCCGGTTGCCGAAGACGGTGACGCGGATGTCGCGCGGTCCCAGCACGGACCGCTCGGCGAAGGCCGCCTCGACGGCATCCATGGCCTCGGGGTACTCGGTGAAGCCCTGGCCGCCGACCACCAGCTCGTCGGGGTTGAGCATGTCGCGCAGCAGCGCGACCGCCTCGCCGAGGACCCGGCCGCGCTCGGCCAGCAGGTCCTTGGCCTGCTGGTTGCCCGCGCGGGCGATCCGCAACAGGTCGCTGATGCCGGCGGCGGACCCGGCGGCGCGACCGGTGGGGGCGAACGGCAGGATCCGCAGCTGGCGCGCCGCGGCCACCACGGCTTCGTCGCTCACCGTCGACTCCAGCTGCCCGGTACCCCCGAGCAGCTCCGAGTGGGCCGGCAGGGCCGCGATGGTGCCGGGGCCGCTGGTGGGGCAGTGCACCCGGCCGCCGATCACCAAGGCGTAGCCCACGGTCTCGCGGGCGTAGACGTAGAGGCTGGTCGGCGAGCTGGGCAGGAACCGCCGCATGCCGAGCAGCAGCTCGGCGCCGGCCATCGAGTCGACGTGCGAGGCCACCGACACCGGCAGGCCCAGCGCGTCGGCCAACACCGATCCCACCGGGGCCTGCCGCCAACCCAACCGCGGGTGGTCCACGTGACCGGTGGCGCTGTCGACGGTGCCGCCGATGGCGACGCCCACCCACAGCGGCCGGCGCCGGTGCCAGCGCCTGAGGTACCGCCTGGCGCTGTCGGCCAGCGACGCCAGCGCGGGCCCGGCGGGGTTGCGCGGCGTGGGCGTCTCGACGGTGTCCAGGGTCCGGCCGAACAGGTCGGTGGCCACGATGCTGGTGGTCCGCGCGCCGATGTGGATGCCCAGCGTCACGAACGGCTCGTGATTGACCTCGACGGGGACGCGGGGACGCCCGATCGCCCCGGAGACGGCCAGGTCGGCGCGCTCACGGAGCAGGCCGGCCTCGAGCAGCGCGATGACCTGACGGTTGACGGTGGCGATGCTGAGCGAGGTGACGTTGGCGATGACGTCACGGCCGACGGGGCCGCGCAGCCGGACGGCGCGGAACACCGAGGCCGCCGCGGAGTCGGGGATGTGCAGCGCCGGCGGCACGATCTGCCGGCGCACCGACCGATGGGCCTTCTGGCCCGATCCCAGGGCTACCGCCCGATTAGAAGAATGGTGCGAATGAGTGAGGGTGTTCGAGCGCACGAGCGTCCTTTGTCCGAATTTGCTGGCCGGTCGTTGGCCACGTCCTGGTCTGGGTCAGGAGCGGCAAAGTGCGCAGCAACAACACGCACCCGCCGCGCAAAGACACGCGGTGGTGGTGGTGTGGGACAGGGCGCTGAGGTGCACAACGGAAATTTAGCACGTTCATTACAGTTATTCCGGTGACGGGATTCGGCGAAAATCAACGGGTAGCAGTGGTGACCGGGGCCAGCTCCGGGATTGGCGAGGCAACCGCGCGAATCCTTGCTGCGCAGGGCTTTCACGTCGTCGCGGTGGCCCGCAGGGCGGACCGCATCGAGGCGCTGGCTAACGACATCGGCGGCACCGCGATTGTGGCTGATGTCACAGACGATGCGGCGGTGGCGGCGCTGGCCGAACGGCTGAGCCGGGTGGACGTTCTGGTGAACAACGCCGGCGGGGCACGGGGCCTGGCGCCCGTCGCCGAGGCCGACCTGGAGCACTGGCGCTGGATGTGGGAGACCAACGTGCTGGGCACGTTGCGGGTCACCCGGGCGCTCCTGCCCCAGCTGATCGCCTCCGGCGACGGGTTGATTGTGACCGTGACTTCGGTTGCGGCGCTTGAGGTTTACGACGGCGGCGCCGGCTACACCGCGGCCAAGCACGGCCAGGGGGCGTTGCACCGCACGCTGCGCGGCGAGCTGTTAGGCAAACCGGTCCGGCTCACCGAAATCGCCCCGGGTGCGGTCGAGACCGAGTTCTCGCTGATTCGCTTCGACGGGGACCAGCAACGCGCGGACGCCGTGTACAGCGGCATCACGCCGCTGGTGGCGGCCGACGTGGCCGAGGTGATCGGGTTCGTGGCTTCGCGGCCGCCGCACGTCGACCTGGACCTGATCGTCCTCAAACCGCGTGATCAGGCGTCGACGAGCCGGTTCAACCGCCGGAGCTAGTCGACGTCGGACTGGTCGACGTCGAAGTCGGACTGGTCGACGTGGAGGTCGTCGTCGTCGGCGTGCCGGACAGGGTGGGCGCGTTCGACGGCGTCACCGGCGCGGTGACCGGGATCTGGGTCGACGGCGGGCGCGCGGTCGGGGGCGGCAGCGCCGACATGGCCACCCAGGTGTCCCAGTCCACGGCCCAGTCCCAGATGTCGCCGTCGGAGTACGACAGCTGGATCGTGCTGCCGGTGACTTCGACCGGGTCCCCGTACATGGCGGTGTGGAAATACTGCTCGGCGTCGCTGGTCGAGAGGTTGATGCAGCCGTTCGTGACGTTGCTGTTGCCCTGCGCCCCCGCGCTGGACGGGTTGGCGTGGATGAACTCGCCGTTGTTGGAGATGCGGACCGCCCAGCGTTCGTGCACGTTGCTGTAACCGGCGGCGGGATTGGACATGTAGAAGTCGGAGTACTTCTCGCTGACGACGTGGATGCCGTTGCGGGTCACGTTGCGCGCCTTGTCCGCCTCGCCGTAGCTGCACGGGAAGTCCATGACGACGCCCTCGTCGCGCACCACCTGGATCCGGTGTGACGAGACCTCGGCCTTGACCACCTGCCGGCGGCCGATCTGAATGTTCAACGAGATGTCGTCGGCGCCGTAGGCGTTGTCACCGAACGGCAGGCCGTAGAGCTTGGCCTCCACGTTGACGGTGGTGCCCGCGGGGTAGTACTCGCGGGTGCGCCAATGCGCGCGGGCGCCCTGCGCCTCGTCGGGCAGCCAGGCCCAGCTGCCCTCGACCGGCGGGTTCGTGGTCACCGTGAGGGCCTTCTCGACGGCCGCCTTGTCACTGATCGGCGCGTCGAACTGGATGATGATGGGCGCGGCGACGCCGACGGTCTGGCCGTCCGCCAACTGGAAGGCGCCACCGATCTTCTTGGTCGGGGCCACCGTCGTGAACTTGCCCGCGACGGGGAGCGCCTTGCCGTCGTGCCCGACGGCCGACCCGCTCCAGGTGTAGGTCGTGTCATAGCCCAGCGGCTCGGTGGTCGAGTAGACCGTGCGGTCGGCGTTGAACGCGCCGGCGACGGCCTTGCCCGCCGAGTTGGTCAGCGTCACCTTCTGGAACCAGCCGTCGGTGATCTCCACGCTGACCGGGGTGACCGGCACCACGTTCTCGGCGGAGGTCGCCGGCGAGTACTTGATCTGGGGAGCCGGCTGCTCCTTTTTCTCCGCTTGCTTGGCGGTCGAGCCGGAGCAGGCGGCCAGCACGCCGGGAGAGAGCACACCGAGCCCGAGGGTCGCCAAAGCCAGACGCCGGTTGATCGGCTTCGGCGGGCGGGACGGGCTCACGAAAGACAAAGATACCGGGCAGAATCGGCCAACTCGGTCGCGACGAAGCGGCGCCGCGCGCGGCGCGGCGAAATTTGCGGCTACAGCCTGCAGCCGACCAGGACGGGCTCGGGCTCCAATGTGATACCAAACACGCTGCGGACTCCGTCACGGACGGTCCGGGCCAGGGCCAGCACATCGTCCGAGCGGGCGTGCCCGCGGTTGGTCAGTGCCAGCGCGTGCTTGGTGGACAGCCGGCAGGGTGGTTCGCCGCAGGCGCCGTCCGGTTGCGGATAGCCCTTGCCGAAGCCGGCCCGCTCCACCAGCCAGCCGGCGGCGAGCTTGACCCCGTCCGGGGCCGGGTAGTGCGGCACCGGCCCGGCGGTGTCGCGCGCGAGGCGGTCGTAGACCTCGGGGGCGACGACCGGGTTGGTGAAGAAGGAACCGACGCTCCAGGTGTCATGGTCGGCGGTGTCGAGCACCATGCCCTTGCGGCCCCGCAACGCCAGCACCGCGTCGCGCACGGCGCGCGGGTCCGCGCGCTCGCCGGCGCGGACGCCCAGCGCGGCGGTCAGCTCGGCGTAGCGCAGCGGGGCGCTGCGGCCCGACGCGTCCAGCGCGAACTCCACCTCCAACACCACCAGCGGCAGCCGCTGTCCGGCCCGTTTGAGCACGCTGGTGCGGTAGCCGAAGCCCAGCTCACCGGCCGGCAGCCAGCGCGTCTCGCCGCTGGCGCGGTCCAGCACCCGCACCCGGGTGATGCTGTCGGAGACCTCCACGCCGTAGGCTCCCACGTTCTGCACCGGGGTGGCCCCGGCCGAGCCGGGGATGCCGGACAGGCATTCCAGGCCGCCGAGGCCGTGGTCGAGGGCCGTGACGACGACGTCGTCCCAGCCCGCGCCCGCCTCGGCGCGGACCAGGTTGCCCTCGACGGCGATGCCGTCGTTGGCCAGCCGCACCGCGGTCAGGTCGGTCAGCGAGTCGGCGAGTACCACGTTGGATCCGCCGGCGAACACCAGCACGCGTTCGGCGGCGTGGCGGTCGAGTTGCCGCAGGACCGCGATCACCTGCTCGCTGGAGACGCAGGTGATGAGGCGACGCGCGACCGGCCCCACCCGCAGGGTGGTCAGCGGCGCCAGCGGCACCCCCTCGGCCACCACCGCGCCGGCGAACTTCGCTCCGGCAGCGCTGGTCTTCATGGCCCGTAACGGTAGCCTGACCAGCTATGCCGCGTTCATTCGACTTGTCGGCCGACTACGACGGCAGCGTTGACCAGGTGCACCGCGCTTTCACGGACGAAAATTATTGGCGGGCCCGGCTGGCCGGCTCGGGCGTGGACGTCGCCACCCTGGAGTCGATGACCCTCGGCGAATCCGGGGAGGACACCGTCGAGGTGGTCACGCTGCAGGTCATCCGCAGCCACAAGTTGCCGGGTATGGTCACCCAGCTGCACGCCGGCGACCTGTGCATCCGCCGTGAGGAGTCCTGGGGGCCGGTGACCGGTGGGGCGGCGCAGGGTTCGGTCCTGGGCTCCATCGTCGACGCCCCGGTCAACCTGTCCGGCACCGCGGAGCTGGTGCCCATCGCCGAGACGGGCGGCACCCGGCTGACGTTCCGCGCGACCGTGCAGGTGCGCGTTCCGATCATCGGCGGAAAATTGGAGAACATCATCGGCAGCCAACTGGCCGAGCTGATGGCCGCCGAACAGCGGTTCACCACGGAGTGGATCGCCAAGACGGCCTGAGCCGTCGCCCGGTTCGCCGGGGCCCGCCGCGGCTAAGCTGGCTCCCATGCGAATCGCCTTGGCGCAGCTGCTCAGCGGCACCGATCCCGCGGCGAATCTGCAGCTGGTGCGGGATTACAGCGCCCAGGCCGCCGACGCCGGCGCGCGGTTGGTGGTGTTCCCGGAGGCCACCATGTGCCGCTTCGGTGTCCCGCTGGCGCCGGTCGCCGAGCCGGTCGACGGCCCCTGGGCCGATGGGGTGCGCCGGATCGCGACCAACTCCGGCCTTACCGTGGTCGCGGGGATGTTCACCCCGGCCGGTGACGGCCGGGTCAAGAACACGCTGATCGCCGCGGGTCCCGACGGGTCGAGCGCCCACTACGACAAGATCCACCTCTACGACGCGTTCGGGTTCACCGAGTCCCGCACGGTCGCCGCCGGCCGCGAGCCGGTGGTCATCGCCGTCGACGGGGTCGGCG
>NZ_LZKC01000088.1:0-942 GCF_001672685.1 Mycobacterium sp. E2462 | reverse complement strand
AGCATCGACGCCGACGCCGGCCCCACCCACGGACCGCCGCTCAACTCCGTCACCACCGACGAATAACCACTCGCCGCCGCCCCCACTTCAGCGGCAATCTCATCCCACGCGGCGGCCGCAGCCATCATCGGCCCCGAACCCGGACCCGCATACATGAGACCGGAATTGATTTCGGGCGGTCTCGCTCCGAAGTCAAACACCGTGTCCTCCTCAGTCAACCGAGACCACTGGCAATCTCGGCGGTCAGGAATCAGTTGTGGCCGCCCTTGCAAGCTGGATGCGGCCACGGAAGAGGTGATGGCATCGCCGCCATCACGCGGCTTAGTTTGCCGCCGACCGAGCGCTGCGTGCCAGGACCAATGAGCTCACAGAGCGAAGGCGAAAACTCTTATCGGAGGCTGTTTTTGGACTGTTCAGCCCCTATTCGGTTGTCGGCAGAATAATGCGCGGCGGCGCGCCGTCGGGGCGGTCTGCGGTAGTCGATAACATGCAGGACAGAGGCTTTGGTTCTTGCAACGTTAGCGGGAGGATGATCTGTGCGAGCAATCCCCGTGATCGGCTTGACGGGTTATCTCGGTGCCGGCAAGACCACGCTGCTCAATCACGTGCTGCGCAGTCCCGGAGCGCGGATCGGCGTCATCATCAACGATTTCGGTGAACTGAATGTCGACGCCATGCTGGTGACCGGCCAGATCGACGAGCCCGCGTCGATCGCCGGAGGCTGCATCTGTTGCCTGTCCGACGACGACGGCATCGACGACGCGTTGGCCAGGTTCACCGATCCACGGCTCGAACTCGACGCCGTCATCATCGAGGCCAGTGGCGTGGCCGAACCCGCGGGCGTCGCTCGCATGATCGGCTTCAGCGATGTCAAGGGCGTCCGGTTCGGCGGGCTGGTCGACGTCATCGACGCCGCAACGCACTTCGACACCGTCGACGTCG